>NZ_JBINJE010000031.1:0-50646 GCF_043951955.1 Halalkalibaculum sp. DA384
GTGACGCTATTGCAGTACATCAATTGGCAAAACGATGAACCCATTAATCGCATTAAACATGCATTGGCTGCTTAAGGTTAACCCCTAAACGCGTTCTTTTAGTTATGAGAATACTGCTAATCATACTCTCCTTAACCGGGCTGGCACTGACGCTCTTGCCGTCAGTGCTGGTCTTTCTACAGGAACTGTCCCTCGAAGATCATAAACTATACATGATTTTCGGGATGGTTCTATGGTTTATTACGGCTCCCTTCTGGGTTAAAGAGCAGGAGTTGTAGTCAGGTTCGGGGAGAGTTTTTATAACTCACAATGGCATCTGTTGGTGCGGCAATGTCAATGTAACGGGATTCCGGGAATCAAAATACAGTTCATTACCCGACCCTGGTTACAGTAACGCGCAGCACTTATTTTCTGTCGAAATCAGTGAACAAAGGCCTTTTTAAAGCCGGGGTTTTGTCCGGAATTGAAGTCAATGAATTCGTAATGGCAGTTTATATTGCGCAAATAAATGTGTTGAATACGAGTTGATTTTAAGTTCGACAAGACAACGGCTTTGCAAAGATCTCTTAACAGTTAAATAAACCAGTTTTTGAATGAAGATTGATCAGCAGCAAATTGAAGACCACAACCGGAACTATACTCAACGACACGAGCACCGGTTTGAGTCGCTGGCAGATCAGCTGGTTAAACAGGATCATCCTGTCGAAGAGTTGATCGATCATCTGGCAGCTTTCCAGGTGGCTATTCCCAGCTGGGCGCTTGGAGCGGGCGGAACCCGTTTCGGGCGGTTTCCCATAGGGGGGGAGCCCGGAAATCTGGAGGAAAAAATTGCTGATGTTGGCATTCTTCATGCGTTGAATCGCTCGAGCGGGGCTATTTCACTGCATATTCCCTGGGATATACCGGAGGACAGCGCCGCTGTCAGGGAACTGGCTGAACAGCATGATCTTGTTTTTGATGCGGTCAATTCCAATACGTTCCAGGACCAGGAAGGCCAGGAACACTCCTACAAGTTCGGCTCGCTGTGTCATACGGATCAAGCCGTTCGACAACAGGCTATTGACCATAATATTGAGGTCATCGGGTATGGCAAACAACTCGGATCCAAAGCATTGACGGTGTGGCTGGCGGACGGGTCAAATTTCCCGGGGCAGCAGAACTTTCAAAAAGCCCTGTCCAATACCCAGGCATCACTGGAGCAGATATATGCGGCGCTTCCCGCAGACTGGGAGATACTGATCGAGTATAAACCGTATGAACCCAATTTTTACTCGATGGTGATCCCGGACTGGGGCACTTCGTTTCTCCTGGCGAATAAACTCGGAGATAGGGCACAGACGCTGGTAGATCTTGGACACCATCTGCCGAATACCAATATAGAACAGATTGTGGCTACCCTGCTGATGGAAGACAAGCTGGGTGGATTCCATTTTAATGACTCGAAATACGGCGATGATGATCTCACAACGGGGACCATAAAGCCGTACCAACTGTTCCTGATTTTTAATGAGCTGGTTCAGGGTACGGAGAATCCCGCCGATCTCAGGCAGAATATTGCATGGATGATTGACGCCAGTCACAATGTTAAAGATCCGCTGGAAGACCTGTTGCAGTCGGTGGAGGCGATAAACCAGGCCTATGCAAAAGCGATGCTGGTAGATCGAGAACTACTGGAGGAGGCAAGGAATTCAAATGACCCGGTGCTGGCCCAGGAAACGTTGCAGGACGCCTGCCAGACCGATGTCCGGCCGCTGCTGAGGGAAGCCCGAATTCGAAACAAGGCGGCGGCCGATCCGCTTCAGCTATACCGACAACTGGAGGTCCGCAACAAGCTGGTGGAAGAGCGCGGCTCAGAGACCCGGGCCACAGGGCTGTAAAACGCACAAGTACTGGACCGGCTGACTGTATTTTCAGGATAATGCCGGTTGCGGAGAACCATTATTTTTAAGTAAACAACAGATTTATACCATTGAAACAAGAGGAAGGAATACCGGTTACAGCCGTTTTTGATATCGGGAAGACCAACAAGAAATTTCTGCTTTTTGACGAAAGATACAGGGTCGTTTTTCAAAATAGTACAGAACTGGACCAGACCACTGATGATGACGGGGATTCCTGTGAGGATCTCGAGCAGCTGGTGCACTGGATTGGCAAGCAGTTTGAAAATGTAACCGGTAATGAGGATTACAGGGTAGAAAAGCTTAATTTTTCTACCTATGGCGCAACGCTGGTTCATCTCGATAAGGAGGGACAGCCTGTTACCCCGCTATACAATTACTTGAAAGATTATCCCGAACCGCTGCAGCAAAAGTTTTATGACCAGTATGGCGGGCAGAGCCAGTTTTCAATTGAAACGGCTTCTCCCCCGATGGGGATGCTCAATTCCGGCCTGCAGCTCTACTGGCTTAAATATCGCAAGCAGGAACAGTTTAAGAAAATAAATCACACCCTGCATTTTCCCCAGTACTTGAGCTACCTTTTTACGGACAAGGTACATTCTGAACTGACAAGTATAGGATGCCATACGGGGATGTGGAATTTCAGGGAAAATGGATATCATCGCTGGCTGGAGGCCGAGAGAATGCTCGGTCTGCTACCCGATATCAAACCAGTGGGAGCAACTTATCCCCCTGTGGGAACGGATCTGGATATTCAGATAGGGAACGGTATTCACGACAGTTCAGCCGCACTGGCACCATACCTGATTGCGCTTGAGGATCCTTTTTTGCTGGTATCCACGGGTACCTGGAGTATCTCGTTTAATCCCTTCAATACCGATCCGCTTACATTCGAGGAGTTGAAACGAGACTGCCTGTGCTACATGAATATCTATGGTGAGCAGGTTAAAGCCTCAAGACTATTTTTGGGTAAGGAGTACATGCATCAAAAACGCCGGCTGGAATCTCATTTTAACCGGGAAAGTACGGCTTCAGCCCCCGAACTGGACCCCGGTTTGCTGCGATCCCTGATTAATGAAGGAAATCCAGCAAAAAGACTTCAGCTTGAACAGGCTTACGGGTCCGGCCCGTACCCGCAAAAAGAGGCTGGAAACTGGAAACTGAATTCTTTTGAATCATACCAGGAAGCCTATCACCAGCTTATGCTGGACCTGGTTTCCATTCAAACCGACTGTATAGGCCTGGTTGAGGGGGAGCAAAAGCTGAATAAACTGATTGTGACGGGGGGATTCAGCCAAAACAAATTTTATATGAAGATGCTGGCCAGCGCGTTTCCCGGGAAGAAAGTATATACCGCTTCCCTGTCTAACGCCTCGGCCCTGGGAGCGGCCCTGGTGATAAATGACCCGGAATCATTTGGGAAAGACGCGCAAAAAGAATTACTTGATCTTACATTGCATACACCACTGCAGGATACAGGCATTGAAGAATATCGCTGGAAATCATCCGCTGAACGCATTTAAAAGAGTTGAAGGGTAAGACAAAACGGAATGCAGATCTCTCTATTTATAACATGCTTTAACGACACTCTATTCCCGGATACGGGCAAGGCAACGGTGCAGCTGCTGGAGCGGCTGGGTCATACTGTGGAATTCCCGATGGAACAGACCTGCTGCGGGCAGATGCATTACAACACCGGGTACCATGATGAGGCAATCCCCCTGGTGCGTAAATTTGTGGAGGTTTTCGGGGATGCCGAAGCAATTGTGGCACCCTCGGCTTCCTGCGTGGCCATGGTTCACGAATTTTATCATAAAGTGGCTGAGCGGGCCGAAGACCAGGGACTGGCGCGGGAAGTGGATCGGGTTGTACCCCGCGTGTTTGAGCTGTCCCAGTTTTTGGTGGATGAACTGGGAGTGGAGGATGTGGGAGCCTACTACCCGCACCGCGTTACGTATCATCCGACCTGCCACTCCCTGCGGATGCTAAAGGTCGGCGATGCCCCGTTACGGCTGCTCCGCAACGTAAAGGGACTGGACCTTATAGAGCTCCCCGCTGCGGAGGAGTGCTGCGGCTTTGGCGGAACATTTGCTGTCAAAAATGCGGATACCTCCATGGCAATGCTCGGCGACAAAATTCGGCATATAAAAGATACCGGGGCGGAGGTCTGTATCGCTGGTGACAACTCCTGCCTGATGCATATCGGGGGTGCCCTGCAGCGTCAGCGCGGCGGGGTAAAAACCGTGCATCTCGCAGAAATATTGGCCTCGACGGAAGACTGAGGCTTTGAGAATGAACCCGGCAGCACGGCAATCTGCTCAATTTAACAGAATACAGTAACCATGAGTGCAAAATCCGACATTCAACAGACGCCCACATTCCAGGCTTCGGCCAAGGCGTACCTCGACAACACCCAGCTGCGCAGAAACATCGGTCATGCCACTCATACCATCCGGGACAAACGCCAGGAAGTAGTCGATGAAAAGCCGGACTGGGAAGCCCTGCGCGAGGCGGGAAACAAGATCAAGCAGCGCACGATGCGTCACCTGGACCGGTACCTGCTGCAGCTCGAGGAGTCGGTACAGCGGGCCGGGGGAACGGTACACTGGGCGCGGGATGCTGAGGAGGCCAACCGAATCATCGTGGACCTCGTGAAGCAGCAGCAGGTCGAAGAGGTGGTCAAGGTGAAATCGATCACAACCGACGAAATAAAATTAAACAAGGCGCTGGCCGGCGAAGGGATACAGGCACTGGAAACCGACCTGGCGGAACTGATTGTGCAACTGGCTGAAGATGAACCTTCACATATACTGGTGCCGGCGATTCACAAAAACCGGGCGGAGATCCGTGAGCTCTTCAAGAAAAAACTGAACCAAAAGGAACTGAGTGATCGCCCCGAGGACCTGGCCGAGGCGGCGCGCCTTTACCTGCGCAAGAAATTTTTGAGTGCAAAGGTGGGAATCAGCGGGGGGAACTTTGCCGTGGCGGAAAGCGGAACGATCTCTGTCGTGGAATCAGAGGGAAACGGCCGGATGTGTACCACGCTCCCGGAAACGCTGATCACGGTGATGGGCATCGAAAAACTGATACCCACCTGGCGCGATTTTGAAGTGTTCATGCAGCTGCTGCCCCGTTCGGCCACGGCCGAGCGTATGAATCCCTACAACTCATTTTGGACCGGCGTAACGGAGGGGGACGGGCCGCAGGAATTTCACCTGGTGCTGCTGGACAACGGCCGGACGAATGTATTGGGTGACGAGGTAGGGCGGCAGACCCTCAACTGCATCCGCTGCAGTGCCTGCCTGAATGTGTGTCCGGTGTACGAGCGTACCGGTGGACATGCCTACAATTCGGTGTATCCCGGTCCCATTGGAGCGATACTGACACCACAGCTCAAAGGACTGGAAGATGATGGCGTAGCATCGCTGCCGTATGCCTCCAGCCTGTGCGGCGCCTGTTACGAGGTGTGCCCGGTGAAAATTAATATCCCTGAAGTACTCGTACATCTGCGGGGCAAAATTGTAGATAAGAAAATGCGGGGCGGCGGTCTGAAAAACAAGATGGATGAGGAGCATATCGGCATGAAGCTGATGGCACGGGCGTTTAAAAAACGATCGCGCTACGAACGGGCTCAAAAGATTGCGCGTGTGGGACAGGGATTTTTTGAGCGTGACGGCACCATCTCAAAGCTGCCAGGACAGCTCTCCGGGTGGACCGCCATGCGTGATTTGAAACCGATCCCCAAACAAACATTCAGAGAATGGTGGAAGGAACGAGACAACGATGAGTGACGGAAGAGAAGAGATACTGAATCGGGTACGAACGGCACTTTCGGGAGTTCCGGAGGATGAGGAACCGGGTGATATACCTGTTCCGCGGGAATACCGGCGGAAGGGATCGCTGGATGATGCACAGCTGACCGACCTGTTTGCCGAGCGAACCGGTGAGTACAAAGCGACCATCCAGCGGGTTGAGGAAAAGGACCTGCAATCTGTTATTTCGGCAGCTTGTCAAAAGGAGAAGGTGGAACGCCTGGTGGTGCCCGCCCAGTTTCCGGAGCGGTGGCTGCCGGCTGATCTTGAGCTGCTGCATGACGAGGTCGACCAGCCGCTTTCGCACCGACAGCTGGATGAATCGGACGGCGTGGTAACGACGTGTGCCCTTGCCGTGGCAGAAACGGGAACCATCATCCTGGATGCCGGACCCGGGCAAGGGCGCCGGGCGCTCACGCTGCTGCCCGACTACCACCTGTGTATTGTGCGGGAAGATCAGATCGTAGAAGTTGTCCCGGAGGCGTTCGAACGATTTAATGAAAAGATTCAACAGGACGGCCCCCCGCTTACCTTTATTTCGGGCCCCTCGGCTACCTCCGATATTGAGCTGAACCGCGTAGAGGGCGTTCACGGTCCCCGCCGGCTGGAAGTGCTTATAGCCTCAAAATAGTTATATTCGATTTAAAGCTATGAAGGGATCAGAAATCGGATGTTCGAGCACGCCGGCCCTTCTCACATTTTAATCCGACAGCAGATCATCTTACGTATGAATATATTAACTCGCATAAGTACCCTGCTCGCTCTTTTTTTACTGGTTACTTCTCAACTACTGGCACAGCAGGGGAGCGTCCGGGAGGGTTTGACCTTCCAGAGTTCTATTCTTGAGAAGAAGGTCAACTACAGCATCTATCTTCCGCCGAATTATGACGATACGAACCGAGAATACCCGGTGCTCTACCTGTTGCATGGATATACTGACAATGAAGATGGCTGGATCCAGTTCGGGCAGGTTAAAAAGATCGTGGACCGGCAACATGACAATATCGATGTTTCAGAAATGATTATCGTGATGCCGGATGCAGGGGTTAGCTGGTATATCAACAGCCATGACGGGGATACCCGGTATGAAGACTTTTTTGTGGATGAGTTTATTCCGGGCATCGATTCCACCTACCGCACACGCAGCTCAAAAGAGTTTCGGGCGGTGGCCGGACTTTCCATGGGCGGGTACGGAACTCTGATCCTGGCACTGAAACATCACGAGCTGTTTACTGCTGCCGCTCCACTGAGTGCGGCCGTTTTTCTGGATGAAGAGATTGAAGAGATGGACCAGGAGACCTGGGACGGCGTCTTTCAGATTCCGTTTGAAGAGGGATTGACTGGAAAACAGCGCTTTACGGACCATTATCGCCAAAATTCGATACTGGATATCGTGGAAAACGGGAATGCCGACTCGCTGAATACGGTAGACTACTATATCGACTGTGGAGATGATGATTTCCTCGTGAAAGGTAATATGGCCTTGCACAGCGCCATGATCGACAAGGAGATTGAGCACGAATTCCGGATACGAGACGGGGGGCATACCTGGGATTACTGGCGATCGGCACTGCCGCAGGTTCTAACGTTTGTCAGCCAGAGCTTCCATCGTTAATAAATGGATTTTTCCAGCGAAGGGCTTAAATTCGTTGGTAGGCTGGTTCCACCGGTAGGAGGCCGATTTTTTTGTGCAGTTTCCGATATGTCGGGCCGTGGCGCATCATGCCTTTAGGCAGGGAACATGCTTTTTGTAAAGTATTGGTTTTTCGTTTCCTGTATATGTACATATTGGCAGGAGAGGGATATTACAATCAATAGGTAACAGGGGGTTAAGATGGAGGATATGGACAACTCACTACTGGATAGATATGGCCGATTGCTCTCGCTGGATTTTTATCGGGGACTCACCATGTTTTTGCTTATTGCCGAGGGGGCCGGTCTCTGGTTTGCCGTCGTTGACCCGTATTTCGAAGGGAGCCTTATCAGCACCATCGGCACTCAGTTTCATCATCACCCGTGGAATGGACTCCGTTTCTGGGATCTCGTACAGCCGTTTTTTATGTTCATTGTCGGGGTGGCCATGCCGATCTCATTTGGTAAACGGTGGGCACGCGGGGATTCCTGGAGTTCAACCTTGCAGCATGCCGTTAACCGGTCTATTGTGTTACTTGCCCTGGGTTTGCTTCTTCACTGTATCTATGCGGGTGAAATTGTATTTGAACTCTGGAATGTGCTCTCACAGCTCTCTTTCACTTATCTGCTGGCATTTCTGATAATGCGTAAAAGCTGGAAATTTCAGATTGGATTCTCCGCTGGCCTGCTACTCCTTACGGAACTTCTGTACCGTCTCTGGTGGGTTGATGGGTTCAATCAGCCTTTTACACCAGACAAAAATTTCGGTGCCTGGCTTGACCTGGTGCTTATGGGGAAACTCAGCGGAGGGCACTGGGTAGCCGTTAATGCCATTCCCACAGCGGCCCATACGATCTGGGGAGTGATCGCCGGACAGCTGTTGATAAGCAGCCGGGGATCGGTTGAAAAAATTAAAAAACTGCTAATATATGGCATAGGATTGCTCCTTGTGGGATATCTGCTCGATCCGGTGACACCTATTGTCAAGCGAATTGCCACCTCTTCCTTTACCATCGCCAGCGGGGGCTGGTGTCTGTTGGCGCTGGCTGTATCATTTTACCTGTTTGATGTGAAAAAAATATATACCGGCAACGCTCGCTTTTTTGCTATTGTGGGAATGAATCCCCTATTTATCTATCTGTTCAGTGAATTGGGGGGTGTTGACTGGTTTTACAGCATGGTAGAGGTATTTACTGTGGATATCCTGGGACTGGTATCCGTTCCCGGAGCTTGGATAGGTGTCGTAACCTCGCTAATCGTATTGGGCATGATGTGGTACATGACCTATTTCCTGTACAAGCGGAAGATATTTATCTCAATTTAATGCTGAGTGCACTCTGCCGGAAAAGACCACCGTCTAACCGGGTTCAATATTGTTGTACTTTTAGTATGTTTGGTTTAAAAGAGGGCTTTGTAAAACCCTCAATTCCTCGTTCTGGGGGCGTTCTACTCCCGTTAAAAGGTCACCAAGGTCGGTAGTACAACTCCCTCCCAACAAAATAGCAGGTTCTGCAAAGGTCTCTTAAAAGAAATAGTATGATATACCTGACATGAGCGCACAGAATCCACGTATACAACTTCCTGAAAATTATCCGAACGATCCTTTCCTGGAAAAGCTGTTTAGCAGGATCAATACGTCAAGAGAAAATTTTGTCATCACCGGGAAAGCGGGAACAGGCAAATCTACGTTTCTTCATTATCTTTCAGAAAATGCGATCAAGCGCTCGCTGGTTACCGCTTTTTCAGGGATTGCAGCCATAAATGTAGGGGGCGTCACCCTGCATTCATTGTTTCTGTTTCCATTCAAGCCGCTGCTGCCCGGGGATGAATCGATCAAGGAGTTCCGGTCGGGGAGCTCCCGTCGCCGCCTGCTCGAGAAGGTGGATATGATTATTATCGACGAGCTCTCCATGCTTCGTTCAGATATTTTCCAGGCGATCGACCATTCACTGAGGTTGAACACGGGGAACAGGTACCAGCCTTTTGGAGGCAAGCAGATGGTACTGTTTGGAGATATTTTCCAGTTGCCGCCCGTCGTTCAGAATGATCCGGTGGAACAGGATATCTTTTCCAATACCTACGAATCTGAATATTTTTTTGATGCCCCGGTATTTGAAGAAGCCGATTTTAATTTTGTAGAGTTGTTCAAGGTCTACCGGCAGGAGGATAAGGCGTTTGTCAAATTGCTGAACCGGGTGCGTACAGGGTTGGTAGACCAGCGTCACCTGCGGGAGCTGAACAAACGGCACGCACCAAATTACCTGCCGGGCAAGGAAGATTATGTAGTTACGCTGACCACAACCAACCGGGTGGCCAACCATGAAAATAATCGCCGGCTTGATTTGATTGACTCTCCTTCCCACCGGTATCACGCCAGGGTGGAGGGAGAATTTCCCAAAGATCGGTTTCCGACCGACCAGGTGCTGGAGTTGAAGGAGGGGGCGCAGGTGATATTTATCAAAAATGACCTTGAGGGGCATCGGTGGGTCAACGGAACGATCGCCAAAATTGAGCACCTGGAAAAAGAATCGATTACGGTTCGGCTGGAAAACGGGGAAACGCATGAACTGGAAAAAGAAACCTGGCACAACATCAAGTACAGGTACAACAAGCGCCGAAACCGGGTGGAGGAGGAGATTAAAGGGACGTTCATTCAGTACCCGGTAAAATTGGCGTGGGCCATGACAATCCATAAAAGCCAGGGGCTTACCTTTGAGCAGGTATTCCTGGATCTCGGCAGAGGGGCGTTTGTCAACGGGCAGCTGTACGTGGGACTCAGTCGCTGTACCAGTTTTAACGGTCTCTACCTGAAAAAGAAAATAACCTCGCGGGATATTATCAAAGATCCGCGACTGCTGGACTTCTACAAAAAACAGCGCGCCCAGGCTGCCCGTGAGAGCGACTTGATGGATATCCAAAAGCGTCAAAACTAGTACTTGGCATCAGAAAAAAGCGTAATTAATATTGTCAAGTTACAAGTGCAAAAAGCTTCCGGGTCCCCCATAAATTTTTTAAAACGCGGGCGTTGACTGACATCATGCAGATCGAAAAAAATATACTCAATCAGCGAACGCATTTGGTTTCGTAATTCCCAATGGGAGTTTGTCGATTCTCTGCGTACCTTTATATACGGTAAAGAAATATCAATCTATGGCAACACAAACTTTATTGATCAGCCATTAAAAATCGGGGAGGACCGCAATGGAAAAGCAGCATATATCTTCAGGCACAAAATGGGAGGACATTGTCGGATATTGTCGCGCTGTGCGAAAGGGCAACCAGGTGTATATTTCAGGTACGACGGCAACGGATGAAAACGGGGACGTGATCGGCAAGGGTGATCCCTACCGGCAAACGGTGCAGATTATTAATAATATCGATCATGCACTGCGGAAAGCGGGGGCTTCGCTTGAAGATGTTGTACGGACCCGAATTTATGTACGGAATATTGACCAGTGGGAAGATATTGGCCGCGCGCACGGTCTTTTTTTTGAAGACATTCAGCCGGCCACCAGCATGATCGAGATCAGTCGGCTGATTGATCCCGATATGCTGGTAGAGATTGAGGCGGTCGCCATTGTTGACTGAACTTGTTGGTAAGCAGTTCAATACTTCTAATCGGGCTTATATACTACAAGTATACTATTTCGTGAAAATCCGGGCTAACTTATCAGCAGCAGGGGACATTTTGCCATATGAAAAATTTTGCCGGCCCATTCTTCCCTGATCAGGGGTTGATCTTTGGGCATGACCAGCAAGCTGCCGTACAGTTTATTCAGCAGGCGGGTGACGTTCCAGATATTGTGCTGTTTGAGCAGGTGCAGGCGAACCGGAATACTGGCGTTTTGGACCCGCTCTTCAATCTCTTTATTCCTGTTGTTTACCGAATCAGACTGGTTGGCCAGCCCGATGACGAGAAGCCGGGTACTGCTCTTCCGGGCAATCTTCAGTGCCAGTTCCAGGCTGCGTTGCGCTTGCTCGGTCCCGTCGTAGATGCAGATGACCGGAGCCCCGCCAATCGATAGTCCGTGCTCCAGCATAAGCACCGGTTTGGAGGATCGGCGGACTATAAACCGGGCCGTTTTACCCAGCTTGCTCTCCTGTTTGTGGGAATGCCCGGCCCGACCGATGGTGATCAGGTCGGCCTCCTCGGATGCCTTGATCAGTTCATCTTCAATCGAGCCCTGAACCGAATCGAGGGTATGGGGAATTTCCATTGTGCCTGCCACCTGTTTCAGCAGGTCCCGGATCCTGTTTTCCACTAGTTTGCTCTGTCTGCTGATATCTTCCTCGCTGAACGTACGCGGTTCACCGGTTAGTTCACTTACCTCAGAGATCAGCGAAAGACGGCTGATCTGGTGCCAGGTCGCATCACTTACATACAACCCCCTGAGTTCGGCTTCGGAGAGTTTGGCCAGGTAGGCGGCTGCCTGCAGGGCGGCCCGGCTGTGATTTGAAGTGTCGAGGGCTACGAGAATGCGCCGAAAGCCGATATCCGGAAGTTCTTCAGTCATCAGTTTTATTCCTGCTTTCCATTCGTGGTCGAAGCAAAAGCTTTCCTGTTTTGGGCCAGCTGGTCAAGCTGGTTAACCACCCTTGCATTGATGGTACCATCGGGATAATTGCACTCTTCGTCGGCCATGCCCATCTCCATTCCCGTCAGAATTTCCATCCCTTCATCAACTGTTTCTACAGCATAGATGTGAAACTGATCTGCTTCTGCCGCATCAACTACATCCTGCCGGAGCATCAGGTTTTTGACGTTGGCGCGGGGAATCAGCACGCCCTGTTCGCCGGTGAGTCCACTCTTTTTGCACACATCAAAAAAGCCCTCGATTTTTTCATTGACTCCTCCGATCGGTTGAATTTTACCGTGCTGGTTGACCGAGCCGGTTACGCTCAGCGACTGCCGCAGCGGAATTTTGCCGATAGCCGAAAGCAGGGCATACAGCTCGGCGGAGGAGGCGCTGTCTCCGTCGATGTTGGAGTAGGATTGTTCAAAAACAAGGCTGGCCGAAAGCGAGAGCGGGCGGTGCTGGGCGTAGCGGTCTCCCAGGAATCCCTTCAGTATGAGTACACCTTTGGAGTGAATGGGACCACTCATATCCACCTCGCGTTCGATATCGATGATTTCTCCTTTCCCGATCTGAATACGGGCGGTAATCCGGTTGGGCTTGCCAAACATCAGTTCGCCCAGCTTAATTACTGAAAGACCGTTGACTTGTCCGATCTCCGTACCCTCGGTATCGATAAAGATTTGATTGCGTTCAATGGATTCCTGGATTTTATCCCGAATACGGCTGGCACGA
The DNA here is from genome assembly GCF_043951955.1 of Halalkalibaculum sp. DA384. Taxonomy (NCBI): domain Bacteria; kingdom Pseudomonadati; phylum Balneolota; class Balneolia; order Balneolales; family Balneolaceae; genus Halalkalibaculum; species Halalkalibaculum sp. DA384. The sequence continues at coordinate 12,652 of NZ_JBINJE010000031.1, forward strand.
TACACCTGCTGTTCGATCGCCTGCTGGACATCCTCTCGCTGAACGACATCATGATTATTTTTCCCGGCCCAGAAATCGGCCTGAACAAGAAGGTCGCTCAACTCTTCGGTTTGGGTCGAAAGCTTTTCATTATCCCCGACCATGCGTGCGCTCTGCTCGATGACTCGTGAAACGGCGTGCTTGTCAAAATGCCGCAGGTCGTGCTGCTGGACAAGACCCGCCAGCAGCTTGGAGTACAGCTGCTGATTGTCCGAATTGCGATCCATCTCATCTTCAAAATCGGCCTCGATTTTGAAGAGGGCGTTAAAGTCGGGATCGAGATTGCAGAGCATATAATAGAGCAGCCGCTCGCCCAGCAACACCACTTTCACCTTCAGGTCCAGGGGTTCCGGTTCCAGGGAAACGGTGCTGATCATACTGTAGGAATCGCCCAGCGATTCAATTTTCAGGTCTCCGGATTTAATAGCGCGCTTTAGTCCCTCCCAGGCAAACGGCTCCAGTAAAACACGGCGGGCATCCAACACCAGGTAACCCCCGTTCGCTTTATGGAGGGCCCCGGGTTTGATCAGGTTAAAATTGGTGGTAAGTGCTCCCATTTTTGATTTGTATTCGACGCGACCCAGTAAATTTTTATAACTGGGATTGTCTTCATAGATGACCGGTGCGCCTTCGGTATCCTGGTGATCCACAAGAACGTTCACCCGGTAGCGCTGCAGGATCGGGTGATCCTCCGGGCTGGATTTGGAGGGCCGATTCATTCCTCCGGCGTTCTGACCGCTCATCTGCTGCATCATGGCGGCCATACCCCCCTGTTGTCCCTGCTGATTACCAAGGATCGCCTGCACATTTTCCACGATATCGGTTTCAACCTTGTTGAGAAAAGCCTGAACGTGGTCAAGATCAGAAAACGCGTTCCGGATCTCCTTGAAAAGCTCCTTTATGGCATAAGTGGCGATTTCGCGATCCAGTTTCTTCATCCGGTCGCGCACCTTCCGCTTGTTGGCGGGCATCTTCTGGATGATTTCCTGGAGCTCTTTTTGCAGCTCCTGCATATGCTCTTCCAGCTTTCTACGCTCCTCTTCCGGGAGCTCCTGGACTTCCTTTTCACTCATCAGGTTGCCATCCCGGGTGGGAGCAAAAGAGAAGCCTGAGGGCGTACGGATCAGGGCCAGCCCTTTTTCCTTTGCTTTCTGCTGCAGGTCTTCAAACGTTTTGTCCTGTTCTTGCTGAACCTGGTCTTTCAGCGCCTGCCGGCGGTTTTGATACTCCTCCGTCTCAAAGGAGGATTCCAGGGTGGGAATCAGGTCTTCCAACAGCTCGTCCATCATTTCCTGCAGGGTTCTTCCTCGTCCGGCCGGCATTAACAGTTTATCCGGCTTCAGGCTGTCATCGAAGTTGTTCACGTAACAGATGTCGGGGGGCGTTTCTTCCTGTTTGGCCCGTTCCTGCAGGAAATGCCTTATATGGGTTTCCTTGTCCGTTTTTTGCGGTCCAAGAGCGAAAATATTGTAGCCGGTTCGGTCCATCTCCACCCCCATCTGCAGCGCCGTGGAGAGGCGATCCTGCCCCAGGATGGTGGTATAATCCTTGATCTCTTCCGTGGTCTCAAAATTAAACTGGTCGGCATCGCAAACGTTGTTGAGTGATACAGGATCTAGTTTTTTCACAGGAGTATAATTTGTTCGATCGTTACTATTACTCGGTGATGTATGCTAACTTAATGTGTGTAAACTTTTTCTCGTTCCAAAGGCGCTTGGTAGAATTTAAATTGAACTCAACATTTGCAAGAATTTGTTACAATGAAAGGAGAGGGTGTTGAACAACCGTTGGATTTGCGATGGCCTTTAATATTTGGTTAAGGAAGTCGGATATATTCGATTCTCACGTCAATTTCTAAAGAAAAATAACAGGCAGGGAGACAGACAATGGAGGTACTCGTCAGGCACAAGGTAGAGGATTTTGTTCGATGGAGAGAGGTTTTTGAGTCCCACAAAAATGCACAACGGGAGGCGGGCATGCAACTCAAAAAGCTGTGGCGCAACGTGGATGAACCGGACGAAGTAATACTGCTTTTTGATGTGGATGACCCGGAACAGGCAAGAGAGTTTCTCTATTCCGCGGATATCCCCGATGCCAAAAATGGTTCTGGCGTAATTGATGATCCGGATATCTATTTTTTGGAATGAAGGAGTACAAGACCGGGTGTTACAACATCCCATGAACCCGAGGAGCGACGAGAATGCTAAAATCATAGCCTGATAACGACTTCCGGGCTCAGAAGCCTGGCAGTCAAGTCCCCTCGGCCATTTCTGTAAAATCAAAAAGGGGAGAGAGATCCTGCTTTCGCAGCCCATTCTGCGTGAATTTATGTAAAATCCTTTGTATAGTAGCTTGATACTGATCGCGAGATTATTTTCCCACCGTTGAGCGGGCACGTGATCGGTACCGGGAATACAAATGGAAATGGGGATTTAACATGGAGATTCGAGTTTGCCGATGAAACAATACTTGAAATTAATAATGGCGGCGGGTGTACTTGTTATAACTGGACTTTTTTCCCGGGGATGTTCACCGGAAGGGACAATGGGTTCTGGAAAAAACTGGTATGAATACCAGGGGGGACCAGAGCGAAATCAATACTCTGAACTCGGGCAGATAACGCCCCGAAATGTGGACAAGCTGGAGGTTGCATGGGAATATCACACACAGGATACCGGGCAGGTTCAGACCAATCCCGTCATCGTAAATGACACTCTTTACGGGATGACGGCTACGGTACAGCCGTTTGCTCTTAATGCGGCTACAGGACAGGAATATTGGCGAAAGAGGGGGGAAGGACCTCCCCGATTAAACAGCAGCCGCGGACTGGTCTACTGGGAAGAGGGTAATGACAAACGAATTCTATATACACACGGAGAATGGCTCTACACGCTTGATGCCGCTACCGGCAACGCGATTCCGGCTTTTGGTGACAGCGGACGGGTGAGCCTGAAGGCCGGTTTGGAGCGGGAAGCCCAGGATAAAATGGTGATGTCAACCACGCCGGGTACGGTTTACCGGGATCTTGTTGTCATGCCGTTGCGGGTTTCAGAGGGACCCGGGGCCGCCAAGGGTCATATACAGGCGTTTAATATTAAAACCGGTGAGGTGGAGTGGGTATTTCACACGATCCCCAAACCGGGCGAATTTGGGTATGAAACATGGCCGAAAAATGCCTATGAAAATCCCGCAATCGGGGGAGCCAACAACTGGGCAGGCATGGCCGTAGACCGCCGGCGCGGCATCGTTTATATACCTACGGGATCAGCGTCGTATGATTTTTACGGGGGCAACCGAAAGGGCAAAAATCTTTTTGCCAATTCACTGCTGGCCCTGGATGCCGAAACCGGGGAGCGGATTTGGCACTACCAGTTTGTACATCATGACATACTGGATCGGGATCTGCCCGCCCCACCCAACCTGTTGACCGTTACCCGGGGTGGTAAAGAGATCGATGCGGTGGCACAGACAACAAAACAGGGTTTTGTGTTCCTGTTTGACCGGGAGACCGGTGAGCCGTTGTTCCCGATCGAAGAGCGTCCGGTCCCTGAATCGTACGTAGGGGGAGAGCACACCTGGCCTACGCAGCCGTTTCCGACCAGACCCGCTCCCTATGCCCGGCAGACGCTGACCCCGGACGATATCAGCCCCTATGCCGAGAATCGTGAAGAGTTAAGGGAAACGGTGCGCAATAGTCGTTTCGAAGGACCGTTTACGCCGTTGAGTGCGCAGGGAACCATCGTCTTCCCGGGGCTGGACGGCGGGGCCGAATGGGGAGGCGCTGCCGCAGATCCCCAAGGCATCCTGTATGTAAACAGCAACCAGATGGCGTGGCATATCCGCATTAGCCCGGCGATCCCTGAAGAGGAACTGCAAAAGATGAGCCCCGGTAAACGCCTGTATACCACAAATTGTACAACGTGTCACGGTCCCGACCGTTCCGGAAACCCCGCCAGTGGGTTTCCGGCGCTAACAGGGCTGGACAATACCCGTTCCAAAGAGTACGTGGAAAATATTATTACAGGCGGAAAAGGCATGATGCCTGCCTTTGGGAGCCAGTTGTCTGATCCGGAAACCGAGGCGTTGATAGCTTATTTATTCAATGAAGAACAGCTGTCCAACAGTAGCGGGGAACCGGTCCCGGATCAACCGGATACCGCCCGCCCGGAGGTTCCCTACCAGATTTCAGGGTACACCAGGTTTGTCGACAGCAATGGATATCCAGCGATAAGCCCGCCCTGGGGCACCCTGAATGCGATTGACCTGAATTCCGGAGAATACCTGTGGAAAGTAACGCTGGGCGACCATACCGGGTTGCGGGATGAGGGGGATCCCAAAACCGGGACGCAAAACTATGGAGGGCCTGTTGTGACGGCCAGCGGCCTGCTGTTTATTGCCGGTACCAGCGACGGGAAGTTCAGGGCTTTTGACAAGGAGACCGGTGAACTGCTGTGGGAGACGACGCTTCCTGCAGCCGCCTTTGCCACCCCCAGTACCTATGAAGTCGATGGAAAGCAGTATATCGTGGTGGCATGCGGGGGAACAAAGCTGGGTACGCCGGGTGGGGACAGTTATGTAGCGTTTGCGCTGCCGGAATGACTTGGTTTCTGGTGCCATGTCAACGATGAAGATTCAGATTTACCGGAAAGCAGATGACACGGATGCTGCAAACCACCACGGAATAATAGTTATAACAGTGTTTCTGCATGAACGATCTCCGTAGATCAGCCTGATCGGTGTTTATCTGCGTCCGATCAGGAACAGACCGCGATAGAGGGTTTGACGCGATATCAGTGTGGGAGAGGGAAGAAGATTATCATGTTCAAAAGCTGAGAGAGAGATTGAACGAGGGCTGAAAGCCTATATCATAGACATCGACAGGTACCGTTCTGAACCGGTTCTGTGCGGCCTCCCGGTCCAGCACAAAGGCCAGTTCCCGATACCAGGTGTTGCTGCGGTCAAAAAGATTAAAGATGGATAGCGAGCCGTTCAGCTCTCCAAAAGAGAGGGAGCGTTTATACTCAAGAGTAACATCTGTTCGCTGGTAATGGTCCAGCCGCTGAGCATTGGCAGCGCCGAATGTAGCCAGCCGGTTGGGGACGCCGCTGGCATACATCCAGCTCAGGTAGAGAAACACGCCGGGTGTAAGCTTACCGTCTAGTGTAATACCATAGCGATACGTTCGGTCCCAGTCCGCAAAAAATGGATCGCCATCATTAATCACCGGGTTTGAGAGGAGCATCTCCGAGATTGTAAATGTTTGGGTTATGCCCCACTGCCCGCTGTTGGCTTTTGCCAGGAATTCCACGCCTTGTCCTTTGCCGCTGTTGTCGATGTACCAAGGGGCGTTGTTAAAAGTGTTGGTCAGGGACAATGCGTTGATTTCGTGGAGACGTACATGGTCAAACTGCTTGTAATATCCCTCAATTTGTGCATTTAGCCAGTGGTTCGGTTCCAGGTAGAGTCCTGCCGAGTAGTATTCAACGCCTGTGGGCGGCTGGTCGGAATTGGCCATAATCCAGATGTCAGATGTAACAGTGTTGCTGAGTGAGATTTTGTTGAGGAACTGGAAGTTTCGGCTGTATCCGCCACCCACGGAAACCGCTGACTGTGGGAATAGTCGTAATTTCAGGCGCGGAGACCACCTCAGGTATTCGCCGTTACTGTAGTAATGCAGCCGGGTTCCACCCGATATGTCGGCCCAGTCAATGCCGGTATAGTCGAGCTGTGCATAGAGATCAATTTTGTGCGACTTCATGGAGGTGAAAAAGCCGGGCCGGTTGAAAGAATCCTCAAAATATTCTCCCAGGTAATAATGGTATGATATTCCGGCCGTCAACTGCCAGGGCTCGAAATGCAGATCGAGCTGCTGTTCGGCTTTCAGTTCGTTGAGGATGCTCCGGTTCTCAAAAGGGAATGTAAACAGCTGAAACGTGTCGTTATCCTGGTTGATCCGGGTATAGCTGAAATCGTCTTTTGAAAATTCCGATTGATAAATGCTGAATCCTGCCGTTGAGTGGATGTATAGTGATTCTGATAGCTGATCCTGGTATTGCACGCTGGAGGTACCGTTACTCCAGTCGTTGGTGGTTGCCACATCCCGGAATTCGATATTCTGGGAGGCGGACCGAAAGGTTCGATACAGGCGTTCGGCCTCCTGGCTGGTACGATCTCCTCCAAAATATCCGCTGAATATCAGACGGCTGCCGTCCTGATTTTCGACATACAGTTTGCCGTGCAGATCAAAGAAATGGGCGTCTGTCTTTCCGGGCTGAACAAGCCGGGTCTCGATGTTGACCAGGTTCTCATCCAATATCTCGCGGGATCGATTCACATTGAGTCCCCACTGTACCAGTTTCGAATTGTTGAGCCAGTCTACCGCATTCAGGTACGAACTGCGTCCCGAAACCATCCAGCTGCTGTTTCCCTTGCGCAGGGGGCCCTCCATTGTAAGCCTGTACGAGGTGTTGCTGGCCCCGACAGATGCTGAAAAGTTGTTGAGTGAGCCTGTCTGTGTAACCATTGAAAGGGTGCCGCCGGGTGGAGCCGGGTACTGGGCCGGGGCGATATCATAGTAAAATGCGCTGCGTTGCAGCACATCGGCGTTAAAGCTGTCCAACAGCCCGAAAAGGTGACTCTGATTAAACACTGTAAGACCGTCGATAAGCAGGTGGAAACCGTCGGCAGGGCTACCCCGTATGTGCATATCTCCGCTGAGGGCGGGGGAAAGGGAGGTGGAGGGGAGCACCTGGAGCGCCCGGACGGAGTTGGAGCTGCCCAGCGGACTGAAGGTACCGATATCAACCAGGCCGGATTCATTTTGATCCAGCTGCCCGTAATAGCTCGTACCGGTAACGACCAGCTCGTTACCGTCTATACGCTGGGGATCCAGGCGAAAAGTGACCTCCTCAAGGGACCGGGCGGAGAGATCCAGCCGGACTGTTTCGGGGAGATATCCGACGTAGGAAGAAGTTAACTCCAGTTTGGATCCACCGGAGGGATAATTCAGCTGAAAACGCCCGCTGCTGTTGGCGCTTTTCCCCCGGGTTTGGCCCTCCTGCTGCCAGGTGATTGTGGCAAACGGCAGGCGCTCACCCGTCGCGGCATCCACTACCTGTCCGCTTATTGTGATGGACTTGGACTCCTGTCCGGGCGCTGATGGTTCCTGCTTTATAATTATGACCTGGTTGTAGGCACTGTCTACCCTGATCTCCAGGTTGTGAGGCTGAAGTACCTGGCGGAGCTCTTCGAATGAAGGGGACGGCTTTGTGGAAAAATCAAGGTGAATGCCCGAAACCAGGGCTTCACGATATAGAAATCGAAATCCGGTCTCTTCCTGGATTTGCCGGAGAATTTCCGGAAGGGGACGTTGCCCGGAGGCAGACTGGGCGACTCCCTCCGCAAGGGGAAGAGAAAAATGAGTTGCCGTCAACAGGCAAAGAAACAGAACCCGCAATTGGATCATGTGATTGGTTCGATATCTACTCTCGGTTAGTTATAAAGGCGTAGGACCGTTCACCCGTCTGCCGGAATCGGCCGTCCAGTGTTTGTCCCAGGTACGCAAGGGTTTTTTCTCGATCTTCAAGGGAAAGCGACCCGCTGAGATACATCTCCGTCACATTTTGCGGGGCGGAGATGGTGATCCCGAAATGTTGTTCAATCTCGTCAAATATACGCTTGGCAGACCTGTTCTCAAAGACCAGCTCGTTGCGCAGCCAGTCGGTAAACTCTGATGCGGAGCCCTCAGTGAGCACGGGATTTGCCTGATACTGGTTCAATACGGCGGCTTGTCCTGGTTCAAGAACCAGGGCATCCGTTTTTGAGGACCCCTCAAAACGAACGGTTCCCTCTTCCAGGAATACCTGGGTACGGTTTCCCCAGCTGCTTACAGTAAACCTGGTGCCGAGCACATCTACGCGTCCTCTTCCAGCTGCAACGGCAAACGTGCGCGAGGGATCTGTGATAACTTCAAAATATCCTTCACCCGAAAGTTTGTAAAGAAGCTGGTCGTTGGTCTCGGAGACAGAAAAGAGCCTGGAATGCGGACGAAGCGTAACTTCGGAACCGTCAGGAAGTTGCACGGTTTCAACTGCGGAGGCCGACTCCGCAACCAGTTGAGGTTCCTGTAAGAACTGTAAATACAGTATTCCTGACAGGGCAGCCACCAGGATCGCCGCGGCCGCAGCCCAGCGCACCGCCGGCATGGAGAATATGCGGGCAGCGGGAGCCGGACCGCTGCGGGTTGTTGCCTGGTGGATTCGATTCCAAAGAGCCTCGCTGTCAATCGGTTCCCGGGCCAGCGATCGATGTTGCCGCTTGCGGTAGGCCGCCAGTTCGCGAATGAGCGGATCATCCACTGATTCCAGCGACTGCCCGTGCTCCAGCAGATCTCCTATTTGACGGGCCAGCTCGAGATCCGGATCGTTATGTGATAGCTGATCGTCCATGATCTTTTATTGGGAGTTCAATTGGATGTTAATCGTCATTGTCGTCATCATCACTGTTCTCGTCCTCGGTTTCGAAAGAGATCTCGAGAGCACGAAGGTTGGCCTCACTCGTATCGGCGGGTACGACAGCTTCTCCTTCCGCTACCACTGCAACGCCCCGGGCCAGGGCGTCACTGACCTCCTGGAGTGAGCGGTAATCGCTGTCATCGTCAACAACGGTCTGGCTGTTAACCCTGACGACGACCTCTCCCGCGAGGGTTACGGTATTCAAGCCAAGGTTGACGGAGGTAACGCGGGCTTCAAATTCGTGACTGCCATCTTCACCGATGTCATCGCCATCATCTTCTCGTTCAAATTCAACTTCAGTGGCAAGAAAGCGGTTTCCTTCGCGGTATCCCTCTCCTTCGGCCCATACTTCAGTACCATTTTGCAGCGCATTCCGAACCTGGCGGAGGGAACGGTAGTCATCATCAAATTCAGTCTGGTCGTTGACAAAAACTTCACGTCCGCTGCGCAGGGTAAACGACCGGCGCTCCTCGTTCACCGAAGTTACACGTCCTTCAAATTCGCGATCCACGTCCTTTACGTCGCCGTCATCCAGGTTTACATGGAATATCTTCAGGAAATTCTGGAAACGCAGCAGGGCCGTTCTATCCCCGTTCATCTCGATGGTGCCGGTGAGGGTCTGCGTATCTCCATTTCCATCGGTATTCTTTTCGATACTCATCTCCCAGGTCAGGGTCCCCGTCACTCCTTGCCGGAGTTCCCGGCCGGCCACCGCTTTGTCGATCTCGATATTCAGGAAGTTGATTTCAAGCTGGTATCCCCGTTCGGTAACGGGTCTACCGGCCCGTTCCGTTCTGAATGTTCCACTCCCGTTGTGGACCCCGTCGATCCGCAGGGTGGACGACGCCGAAGAGACGCCGCTGATGATCAATGTGTCGGTACGGAGAAAAGACGAGGTTTTGGAGGGGGTTTCTGTTGACCCCTGCCGGTAGCTGTTGTAGTCGATCGACTCAATGCGCTCTCGCTCCCGCCGGGGTAGCTCTACAAAATTTCCGTTGTTGTCTCTGAAAATATATTTGAGCGTATCGGTAACCGTCTTGCTGAACAGCGGCCGGTCAACCGATCGGGTGAATGATATTGTATGTATTCCGGTGGCAGCATCGTATGAATAGCTGTAATTCGACTCATTGCCCCGTCCGCTGTCGTCATTTTGGAGGGATGAGCCATTGGCTTTCGGTCTCGTTCCATCCGTCACAAATCCATCAGTAGACATGGTTGTCAGGGCATCGTTCAGGCTTAGCATCAAGCCGCTGTTGTCAGAGGAGAGTGATTCTCCCAAAATCTGGCTGGCCGCTTGCAGGTCTTCCTGGGTGACAGAGTCGTTAATTTCATCATCCAGTCCGTCGAGCGTGCAGCTTGCTGCGAACACCAGAAGAAGCACGAGCAGAACAGGGATGGTGTGATGAAGGCAGAAGTTTGATTTTGAAGTATTCATAATTGCATTGGTTAATCAGTCAGTAATTGATTCCGGATAAATATGGGTTTCTACCCGTAATACACGCGGTGGCGGGGGATACCCCCAACCCGGATTCATATATATTGTTGAAGCGCTTTTCTCATATCCTTGAGGGCCAATCCCATGTGATTTTCGATCGTTTTTACGCTCAGATCCAGTGCGTCAGCCACCTCTTTATAGGTCAGCTGCTGCATGAAGCAGAGTTCGAAGACCTGGCTGCGCCGTTCCGGCATGGCAGCGATTGCGGCGGAGATCGCTACATTCAGCTCCTTGGCTCGGGCCTCGTCTTCGGGGGTATGGTTGGTCTGTTTCGTGGGAATCGGTTGTGAGCCGTCAAATTTTTTGTGATCCCGCACATGATTCAGCATCCGGGTGTATGAAATTTTAAACAGGTAGGCGCGCAGGGATTTTGCAGGATCGATGGTATCGCGATGTTCCCAGATATAGACAAACGCCTGCTGGATGAGATCCTTTGTGGTTGCTGAATCGATGTTTTTACTGCGCAGAAACCGGAACAGCGACTGGTGATGCGCCTCGTAAAACGATCTGAATGCATCGTGGTCGCCCTGCCTGATCCGGGCGGCCAGCCCAGCCTGGTCCAGCTCTTCTACCGGAGACGTGGCCAATGCAACCAGGATAAGCTGAATAAGAGCGGGATCTGCCATCTGCTATCGACTGATATTTTTGGTTTTAAAAGTTCTCCTTTTCTGTCCGCAAGTTAAGTAAAAGAGGGCTTTGCAAAACCGTTATTTTGGCCAATATCGTCATTTTCGCGGATTCGAAACCCTCATTTTTGGGATATAAACTGCGGTTCCGCATCCGATTAGGGGTTGATCTTGACCAACACTCCTGGTTTTTCAAAGCCCTCTAACATGGTGTAGCCAGGCTTTGGATATAGCGGATTTTGTAAAACCATTATGTTTCGTAAACCCGGTTGGTTGCGCATTAAACGCTCCATTTATAGCCTGTAATTTTGTTTCGAATTTGTCCCGATGCCCGGCATTAAACCTGGAGGAGATCTCCTGCGAGAAGCCGGGTTGTACAAAATAAACAGGAGCCCTGACGAAGCGGGACTCCTGTCCGGGTTGGTATGCCGGAGTTGTCGATGATATTTCCTGGTGAAGTTACTGTGATGAGATTAATTCGTGCAGTAGTTAGGTGTGCATATTTTGCCTTCATGCCGAATTTAAAATACTTAGACGCAACTTGTACTTTGCGAACCTAATAACAACGACACTAGTCATCATCGTCATCGTCTTCATCCTGATCCTCATCATTGTCGTCGTCATCATCGATATCATCGTCGTCCTCTTCTTCACTTTCCGCTTCAAAGGATCGTTCAATATTGGCATCAATTTTCTCTCGGTTTGACGGATCCGTCGGATCCAGCGAGTTGCCGCTCTGTGAGTCTGCAAACCAGATGGCGGGATCAATACTGATGTTGACTGCAAAGGAGGCGCTGTTTTCGGTGATCTCCAGCGGGGGATTCAGTTCAAGTTCGATTTCAAAATCCTCTTCTGAGCGGTAGGTAAAAGCTTCACCGTTGTATACCCCTTTAATTACGATAGAGTACGTTCTGTCATTGTCATAAAAGTCGGGATCGTTTACTTCCTGTACGTCATCATCGTTTTCAATCTCCAGTTCAAACTCTTCGTACACTCCCTCGGGCACGGTTTTGGAAGTCAGCTGGAATTCACTGCCATCCAGCGGCAGGTTGACCACAAGGTCTTCGGCTTCAAAATCAAGCGTGTCACCAGCAATCGCACTTTCCAGTTCCAGCTCCTCTACCAAAAATTTTATTTCAGTGAGGGTGTCGACAGAAAGTGTTGTGGGTGATGTTGCGGATGTTACCTTCGCCTTGGGGGTCGGCTGAAGCTTCATGTTGACGGCCACTTCTTTTGGACCGTCGGCACTGGTGCCGCCAACGTCACAGCCGGTAACTATAAGTAATAAGCCGGCGGTTACTGTTAACAGGGCCAATAGTTTTGGAACGTTCATGGGTAAGTACCTCAACATTGGGTTTTGTGAAAGATTGCTCGGGATGAGTCCCATTTTCACTTGCAATACACACTAACCGGAGGGGTACCCCTAATGAAGTCTGAATTTTTTTCAGCCAGGCGGGAATGGGTCAAGCGGTGGGCTCTTTCTCATCTTCGCGGTTGGCGTCAATAGCCTCTAAAATCTTTTTATAAAGATCGCGAAACTGCTCTTTTTCCTCTTCGGATATCGTTTCTAATTCTTCTTCCATGATCGACTCTCTTTATGTTTAGATGTTATTGACAAATCGGTGCAGGATCTCCGACTGCGTTCCAAAAGTTTCCTGCAGGAAAACATGATGGAATTGTGGATCTGCCTGCCGGGGGTTTTGCCTGCCTGCTGTAGATACTATTCAATTTGCAGAAGTTGAAAGGTACGAAATCACAGGAGCTTTTATTGTTAAATAATTTTTAAATCCTTCTCGTTGTGAGTGAGCGTTTTTGTCTCACTGGGTTTGAGATTCTGCATAAGGATATTGTTAGCGAAAATGGAGTACTAATGTTCCCCTAAAGCTCAAAATTCCCGGGCTGCTTTTAACGGTCGTTCCATGTAAGAACGGGGTATATCCGTCTCCTCTTGCGGGGAGACGCTCAACTTCAGCCGTTCCTGAAGTTGAGCCAGGGGGCTGCAAATCGCTGAGCGGACTCTTCCAGTTTAGTTGAACACCTTCTCCCAGATTCCGTAAAAACATGGATTTTAGCACTATCCTCAAGGAGGGAGATTATCTTGATGTTTTTTGGTTATCCTGAATCACGCAATTTCTATAGATCGAGAAAGGGCCTGTTAATTTATGTGTTTATATGCACAGTTGTCCGGTGAAAAAATTGGGAAAAAGGCTGATAAAAACAGGTTAGAGCGCATAGCGATGCAACTGATTCGGCCCTGCCTTGAAAATATGTTTGCAGGAGTGATAAATTGACAGCGAGAACAACCATGAAGTCGATAAAAGGAACAAACACGCGGGATCGAGATCTGAAGGCAAATCACAAGTTAGAGATTGGATCAAGCAGGTGCAGTGTCTCCCTTGCGGGAGAAGGCGAAAAAAAAATAGCCTGCCTTAAAGGCAGGCTATTTAAATAATCGGCCTGAAAAGCGTTCTGTCCTTAGTTGCCTTGCGGCATTCCCGGTACGCCCTGGCCTTGACCTTGCATCCGCTCCTGCAGTTTTGATCGTATCTGCTTTTGCAGTTCGGGATCCTGCTGGACGGCCCTGTTGATTTCCTGGAATCGCTGCATCTCCATACCGGTCTCTTCTACGGCCGAGGCTATTTGATTTTGAATCTCTTTTTGGGCTTCCTGCATAGCTTCAGAAGCACTCTCGAACTTCTCTATATCTTCTTGGCTGGCTCCACTCTCTTCGGGCGACTCTCCCATCTGTGTCGATTTTGCGATCTGCTGATAGGTTTCAACGTCAAGCCCTTCTTCCTTGATAATTCCCACCATCTGCTGCTGCGCTTTCATCTGAATCTGCTGGGCATTCATGATGGCATCCGCAAATGTACCCACTTCCTCATCAGAAAGATCAACCTCCGGAGCCTGCTGCTGCATTGCACCCATTGGGCCGGGTTGCTGCGATTGTTGCCCGGATTGCGGCTGCGATGATTCGGGCGGTGTCTGCTCGGGAGTATCATTTTGACATCCCAGGAGAGATATTGCCAGTACAATTGATGCTAAATATTTCGGAAAAATAGTCATTATTACCTTTATGAAGATTAAATTTAACGTATATCGTTATACATAATGAATCGACCAACGAGAGGTTGTGCGTATTATTCCCCACGGTATCGGGATATTTACTTTTTAATACCTCGTTGTAAAATCAAGCAAATATTTTCGGTTAAACTGAATTGGGTGGCCGGTCAACATTCTGATTATTCAACAGTGGCTTAAGATCGGGAGTCTGACTGTTGGAATCGCCCCTGTTGGTGTGCTCGTTTCTCCGCAATCCCAAACAGGTCCCGGATAATGGCGATATTTTCAGGGATCTTTGCAGAACCCACTATTTTGTTGGGAGGTGGTTGCACCACCGACTTTATTGACCTTGCTAACGGAAGTACAACTTCCTCAAAACGAGGAATTGAGGGTTTTGCAAAGTCATCTTTCAGTAAAAAGCTGCGGCAGTACCGCGGGTTGAGTGCTGTTTTACAACAGGTCTGCCACTCTCAGAAAGGATGTTTCCTAAAACGGGACATCGTCATCCAGGTTGTCCATGTCAATGGTGGGCTCCTGGTCATTAAAAGGTACATCATCCTCCGGAGGACCTCCTGGATTTCCACCTTGTCCCCGTTCAATTTTCCACGCTTTAACATCGGTATACCAGCGGCCGTTGTACTCGCGACTCTGGATATCGATATGTGCGGTGATCGTTTCGCCTTCCTGCACGTTGAACTGGTCGATATTGTCGCCCCACTGGGTGATACAAACTTTTTTGGGATACTGGTCCTGCGTTTCCAGGATGAACTCCTGCTTGCGCCAGGGACCATTTTTACTGGTTCCCGACTCCTCTTCCAACACTTGTACTACCTTGCCTTCAATCTGCAAATCCATAATAAATGATAACCTGAATATTCAATGTTCCATACATTGGTTCAGGATATGGATGCCTGGGATTTATATCAATAAAAAATTGGAGTGTTGAACGGGAAAATTTACGCCTGCTCCCGGTCCGGTACGATCGAGATCTTATCCAGGGAAAGTCCCTTCATGACGGCATCATAATTGGTGATATCGGTCGGGATGATAACCTCATTTTCCTCATCCGAAAGCTTGGCCAGCTGGTCAATATATTTTTCGGCCAGGCGCATCTGCATTGCCTCTTTGCCTTTTTGCGTATTCAGGGCCTTGGCGATCGCTTCGATTGAAGTGGCCGTTGCCTCGGCCAGCTCTTCAATCTCCTGGGCCACCCCTTCCGCCTCGTTGATTCGCCGCTGCATTTCGCCCTCGGAGACGTTGATGACTTCCCGTTTCACGCCTTCGGCATCGTTGATGGATGATTCCATGACGCCTTCAGAATGGGCTATCGTGGCGCGTCGTTCTCTTTCGGCGGTCATCTGCCGCTCCATCGCCCGCTGGATCGTGCGGGGCGTTACAATATTTTTTATTTCGTAGCGGTGCACGCGGATGCCCCATGACTTTTCCATCTCGCTGAGCACTTCCACCACCTCTTTGTTGATCAGGGCGCGCTCTTCGAACGTGTCGTCGAGGTCCATCGTGCCGATGACCGAGCGGGTCGTGGTTTGCGCCAGTTGAACCGAGGCAAAACGGTAGTCGGTGACCCCGTAGCTGGCGTTGACCGGGTCGATGACGCTCAGGTAGATCACCCCGTCCACTTCCACCTTAACATTGTCTTTGGTGAAGCACTCCTGGGGTTCCACCTCGATCGTTTCCTCCCGCAGATCCTGCCGGTATTTCACCTGGTCCAGGAACGGAATGAGGGCGTGAAAACCGGGTCCCAGTGTCTTCTGGTACCGGCCGAGCCGTTCCACAATGTAGGCTTTTTGCGTGGGAACCAGTTGAATCGACTGGATAAATTTGTAGAGGATGTAAATTGCGAGTATTCCGAGTACTACTTTGCTGATCGTCTCTATCATTGCAGGTCTCCTGTTGATCTGGAATTGGGCTGGGTGTGGTCGCTCACTTTTTCTACGCCTTCAAAAAAGGTTTTAAGGTTGGCGGTTTCGGTGGGGAGCACCGAGATGTTGGCTCCTTCCATGACCTTGCCAAGCTGATCAATAAACTGTTCGGTCAGCCGCGTTTTAACGGCCAGCGGTCCGCCGGGCTGTTCAATCGCCTCGGCAATGCGGCCCAGGCCCTTGGCGGTGGCGTTGGCAATCAGTTCCATCTCCCGGGCTTTTCCCCTGGCCTCGTTGATCCGTTTCTGGCGGTTCGCCTCGGAGAGCAGGATCGCCGACTGCCGCTCCCCCTGCGACTCGTTGATGCGGGCATCACGGGTTCCGGTTGATTCCGTAATTTCGGCGCGCTTGTCGCGTTCGGCCTCCATCTGCTTTTCCAGGGTGTTGATGACGTCGCTGGAGGGACGAATATTTTTAATTTCGTACCGCATCACCTTGATGCCCCACGGATCGGAGGCCTTGTCGATCTCGCGGACAATATTTTCGTTCATCTGCTCGCGCTCCGAGAACGTCTCGTCCAGCGTAATCTTCCCGATTTCGCTCCGCATGGTGGTCTGTGCCAGGTTTACGGCCGCCGGGCGGTAATCGCTGATCCCGTAACTGGCTTTGTAGGAATCCATCACCTTGATGTACACCAGCCCGTCCACTTCCACCTCGATGTTGTCTTTGGTGATACAGGTTTGGCTGGGAACGTCGATCACCTGCTCGCGCATCTCCTGCCGGTAGGCGGGGCGATCCACAAAGGGGATCAGGAAGTGAAAGCCCGGCTTGAGCGTCTCATGGTATTTGCCGAGGCGTTCTTTGATGACCTCTTCCCGCATTTCCACCACCATAAAAACCTTGGTGACGATAAACACGCCGATGAGGATCAGAATCAATAAAAAAGTCCACATGGTATTTCCTCAATGATTTGTGATTTTAGTCAAAATGTAATTTGAACGGCTTAAAACCCTCTCGATGATGGTAAAAGCCGTAAAGTTACAGGTGAAAAAGGATATTTTTGTGTAAAATATTCGACGTACCTCCACAGGCTGGGCAAGTCCCGAAATGAGCCTACGACATATTCCCATCCTGGATCTCGTCAAGTGGTTCCACAATCCAGGTGACGTTGTCCCTGAACTTGATTCGCGCTTTCTGGCCTTTGTGTAGCTTTCCCTCCAGTGTTCGCGCCTGCCAGGAGATGCCCTGGTAGCGGATTCGCCCGGAGTTGTCATCGGGATTGACCGGCTCGACGACCTCCACCACTTCGTCGATCGCTTCAAAATCCTCGTCGGCCAGCTTGAAAGAACTTTCTCCACCCCAGTATTTCTTCATTACCGGCCGCATCAGTAAAATCAACCCGATAGAGGACAGGAGCCATGCCAGTACTGCCGTGGTTGGTTCCGTTAAAAAGCCCAGCAGGCGAAGCCCGCCGACCAGTATCCCGCTCAATCCGAGAAAGAAAGAGACCCCGCCGGGAACCACCATCTCGATAACCATCAGGAGCACTCCCCCGATCATAAAAATCCAGGTCAGCAGTTCTCCATCCATATTGCGTTGGTTTTAAGGTTTAGTAAACTCTTAGAAAATGTTATAAAAAATAAATCAATAATCGACCCGAATTTGATTTTTCTATGGGGATCAGAAAGTGATTTCCTCCTACATTAAAAAATATTAATGCCTGGTGAGTGTAACAGGTGGTTTCGCCGGGACTCTTGTCCTGTTGAGTCAGCAAAATTGAAAAAGTTAGCAAAGAGAATCATGAAGAGGAATATACTTATTGTTGAGGACGAGATGATCATCGCCCTGATGCTTGAGAAGATGGTCCTGAAAAATGGCCACAATGTCGTAGCCAAAGTGACCACGGGGGAAGCGGCGGTAGAGGCCACCAAGCGGCACAAGCCCGATCTGATATTAATGGATATCCGGCTGGACGGGCAGATCGATGGGATAGACGCTATGCAGGCGATCAACAGTGAAAATCCAACGCCCGTTATTTTTGTGACCGGAAATTCGGATGAAATCTATAAAAACCGGATTAAACGGGTGAAATACCTGGATTTTCTTACAAAACCGGTCTCCTATCAGGAGTTGAGCAGGTCGCTTGATATGGCCTCATAGCAGGATTGTTTGCAGTAAATAGATCAACAAGCGATAGCAACCGTAGTTTTTATCGAGAGGAACATAAGGCGTTATATACCATTAAAGGTAGGTGTAAACGCCAATGTTCAAAAAAATATCGGAATAATGAAGAGACTGCTGTTGCCACTCTTTGTATTGTCATTTTTAACGGTGCCGTTATTAACCCAGGCTCAATCCACAAGTTCAGACAGGGCCGCTATTAAAAATACAATCGGCTTTGGGCCGCGCTTGGGATATTACAAGGCGGCTGACGCTGATCAAGGTAATTTGTACGGTGGAGTTCAAACACGCCTTCGCCTGGGACCCGTACTGGGCATTGAGGGGTCCGTAGAGTACCGGGCGGGTCAAACCTATGAGTTTGCGGGGCAACAACTCCAAACCAAGTTTGTTCCCGTAACCGGGTCATTGATGTTTTTCGCCCCGGTAAGCAAAAATTTTGCTCCCTATGGACTGGCGGGAATAGGAGCCTACTACACGATTTACGATGCCGAAGGCCCTTTAACGGATGAGAACGACAACGAGTTTAATTTCGGCTATCACCTGGGCTTGGGTCTCGAGTTGCCAATCAATTCCAATGCCGCCCTGAACGCCGATTACAGGTATATGTTTTTGAATCCGGATAAAAACGAACAGAACTTCGATGATGCCGATTTTAGTGGTAACGTATTTACTGTCGGACTGATGTTTTATCTCTGAGAGACCTTTGCAAAGCCTGATGCCTGGTGACCCTTATTTGGGATATAAAGCGGGAGTACAACTCTCCCCGAACGGTATTCATTGTTCATAAAAGCCCTCTTTTGAGCTAAAACCATTGAACTCGATCCGCTGGAAAACGCGGATCTCACCCGGCTTTGGTTTCTTAACGCACTGGCTGCGGTCACTGTACCGACAAAAATTTCTAAGGCCGGTAGACAACATCTTCTCGTACTTGTTTTACTACATTCCATAACCCGAGTTTACGTTAAAATTGATTTCCTGTCTCTTTTAAGCCCCGCTCTGCGGGGCTTTTTGTTTGTAAATAATTTTGTTTATTTATCGGGCATCAGCTTCTGAAAAGTTGAAGTTATCCAACTGATAGTGCCACATTTAAATGGAGAAATGATGCCCGAGATTAAACTTCCCGAAGTAGAACTAAATATTTACAGCCCACGCGATCCTGTAGAAGTTCCGGTGGTGGAAAACTGGATCTGCACCAAGGAGGCCAGTCCCAATTATGTACGCCACCTCACGTTTGACATCTCAGGAACCGAACTGGAGGGAAGGATACGCGTGGGCCAGTCGATCGGAATTTTACCTCCGGGAGAGGATGAAAACGGGCGCCCCCACAAGTTGAGGCTCTATTCGGTTTCTTCACCAACGGAGGGGGAGCGCGGGGAAGCACGGTTCGTATCAACCACGGTAAAACGAACAATCGAGGAGTGGGATGACAACAGCCTGTATCTGGGCATCTGCTCCAATTACCTGGCAGACCTTTCGCCCGGAGATACTGTTAAAATGACCGGCCCGAGTGGCCGCCGGTTTTTACTCCCTGAAAATGCCACCGATTTTAATTATATCTTTTTTGCGACCGGCACCGGTATCGCGCCTTTTCGTGGCATGGTGATGGAACTGCTGGATTCGGGCCTTGAGAATGATATTGTGCTGATATTCGGCTGCCCGTATCGTACGGACCTGCTGTATGCGGATTATTTTGAACCCCTCGACAACAAATACCCGAATTTTACCTATCTACCCTACGTATCACGCGAAGATCGCCGGGCGGATGGCACCAAACGCTATGTGCAAACCTGCCTTTGGGATGATGCGGAGCTGCTGGATCCCATTCTTGAAGCAGAAAATACACTGCTGTATATCTGTGGACTCAAGGGAATGGAAGGGGGAATATACCGGGCGCTGGCCAAAAAAGAGCTGCACAGTTATCTGGATCTGAGAGAGGAGGTCATTGGAAAATCTCCGGACGAATGGGATGAAAATAACCTTAAGCGGCATGTCAAGCCGGGGCCGCGTACTTTTGTGGAAGTTTATTAGCCTGATTATTCTTCAACACTCGCATAGGTAGATATCTTATTTGACGTTGACTCAGGAGAAAAATTGCCCCCCAAGGCATCTCAATTGATGAATGTGAGGATTTCCCGGTACTACTTGGAACTCGCTTGCAAAGTTACGGAAGCTTTTTCCCTTTTGGATCAAGCCAAAATAAACACCCCATTCTGTTGGTCATAAATTGTCATTTTGGGCAGGGCCCAGGGTAGATGTCCATAACCGTATAAAGTGCAACGTATTTAGAGGGATTAGCGGCAAACCGTGCAACTAATTGCCTTTTTAGTCTTGCTATATACGGTTACAGGGCCGGTTGGCTGTTGTGGGATTTTTGTCGTGGGCAGACTCGATCTTCGAAGCTGCCAAGCATTACGTAAAAATCTTTTTTCAAGGTGGGATACACCAGGTAGCGGAGCTCACACTGCAAGCTGTGGCTCAATACAGAGGGGTCTTGATCCAGATCCCAGGAACGCCCGTTTCTGACTGCTATAACACCCGGTTTTGTGGCAAATCGCTTGTAGAAATCGGTAAATTTTTTATTGAGCTTTTCACTCTTCTCCACCGGCAGGGGATTGGGACCTACCAAGGCCATGTCCCCATTCAAAATATTGATGTAATTCGGCAACTTGTATAAACCGGTGGCCTTCAAAAATTTTCCGATCGGTGTTTTTTGTGAGCTGCCCGGAGACCGCCGCACACGATAAAAAAAGCGTTTCAATTTGGATCCCCGGTACCCGATAAAATGATCTGTCACAAAAATGGGTCTCCCGGAAGTGAGTATAATCAATAACGAAAATATCGGCAGGGTCGCAGCAAAAAGAAGAAATCCCAAAAGCCCGGCCACGGTTTCAAAATATCGCTTGGGGCGCGATTCATTACCCGTCAACTCATGGAAAAAAAGGTCAATCGTCGGCCCTTTTTGATCTTTTTCCGACACAAAATCCAAACTTTTTTCCAAAAGAATTTTTTCTTCAATGGGCAGTTCGGAGTTTAGACGATGCCCGTTCGTCATAAGATTGTTAGGCAATAGTCCGTTTGCAGGCATGGTTCAACTTGGTTTATGAAGTAATAGCGATCGATAATATTAGTGAATATCGTAGATGATATAAGCGTAATTATTTTAGTATACAAGATCATGAAGTTTGTTCACTGTTACAATTAAATAAATATAAGTGAATTTTGAAAAGTATAAATTTTTTAAAAAACAGTAATTTATCTGTTAATATCAGTCACTCCTGCTGAGATTATATACTTCATTATTTCGGTGGAATTCTTTTTTACCGGAGTTACCTTGCTTTGTTCCACAAAAAAGAAATTGCCTGAAAAGTTGTAGGAGTGTGGACAGTAGACGGCGACAGCATCGCTGAGTCCAAATTCAGTCAGATCCTCGCTGGTGATAAATCCCAACCGTTTAAGCCCGGTGTCATTGAGCTCAATAAGTACCGGCCGGTTGAATTTTTTCTTCTCCCCGACGAACGCCTCCGTCAGCTCTTTGATCGAGGTATAGATAATTTTGACAAGCGGCAGGCTGGCCAGGAACCGTTCAAAATAGTTGACCAGGGGACGCACAAAGGCGCGGGTGCAGACATAACCCAGCAGGGAAACCCCGAAAAATACGGTAAAAATGCCAAGTCCGGGGATGTCGACGTTGAAAGGCTCGAATATAAGCGTGTTGAGTGAGGCATTGGCCCACCGAACGAGCCCGTAGATAATATATATGGTGGCACCCACCGGGAAAACGAGTAACAAACCGCGAAAAAAGTTGTTGAATAGATTTTTCATGAGTAAAGAATGTTAATTTTAATGTTGGTTTTAATGCGTTTACCAGTTAACAGCTTGTTTTAGCCCGGCTTATTCACGAAATAGTAAAATACGAGGTTAAGCCTATGATATTATATGATATATTGAAAGTCACCTGTCGCTCAAATTTGGCTGCAGCTAGTTCTACTTCGTTGCCCCGACAATGGCTTCTCAACGCAGCTCTGCAGGTCTGTTGGTGGCCAGGTGTCGTGCACAACCACTTTTTGGTGAATAATCCGGTTAATCCACCTGGGTTGAATCCTCCTGCCCTCCATCTCCGGGAAAAACTCATCAAAAGAGGGTTTTGCAACCCCCTCAAGTTCTCGTTCTGAGGGAGTTGAACTCCCGTTAAAAGGGCACTAAGGTCGGTAGTACAACTATCTCCCAACAAAATGGCAGGTTCTACAAAGGCCCCTAAAAATGGTTCTCTACTGCTTTGTGGGTGGCAATTCATCCAGGATTAAAAAGGCGTTAACTGTGCTGTACCTAAGATATGGTACGGCTCTGAGTTTTATGCCGGCTTTAAAAAATCGCTTGTTTTAAAAACAGTTGAATTGCCGGATGAGTAAAAGGTCATTTTTTACTATTTTCAGTCGCTCCGTAAAATCGCAAATAGTTGGAATATATTTACATGCCCGTTAAAAGTGCATCACAAATCAGAAATGAATTCTTCAAATTTTTCGAGGAGAAAGAGCATATTATTGTAGACAGTGCTCCGGTTGTTCCTCAGGATGATCCCACGCTGCTCTTCACCAATGCCGGGATGAACCAGTTTAAACCTATTTTCATGGGGGAGGAAGAGGGCTACAAAACGGGTGGAAAGGTGTGGAAACGGGCAGCGGATACCCAGCGCTGCATCCGGGTGAGTGGCAAGCACAACGACCTGGAAGAGGTGGGGCACGACACCTACCATCATACGCTGTTTGAGATGTTGGGCAACTGGTCGTTTGGCGACTATTTTAAGCGTGAGGCAATACGCTGGGCGTGGGAGCTGCTGGTGGATGAATGGGGGCTGGAGCCCGACCGCCTGTATGCAACCGTTTTTGAGGGCGATGATAAAGACGGTCTGCCAGTGGACCAGGAGTCTATTGAACTGTGGGAAGAGGAAACCTCAATTGATCCGGACCATATTCTCAAATTCGATAAGAAAGATAACTTCTGGGAGATGGGCGAAACGGGGCCTTGCGGACCCTGTTCCGAGGTGCACGTGGATATTCGTCCCGATGAGGAGCGACAAAAGAAAGATGGGACAGAGCTCGTAAACAGGGATGATCCCCGGGTTATGGAGATCTGGAACCTGGTTTTTATCCAGTTTAACCGGCAGCCGGACGGCTCGCTGGATAAACTGCCCGCCCGGCATGTGGATACGGGCATGGGCTTTGAACGGATAGTAGCTGTGCTGCAGGACAAGCGCTCCAACTACGATACCGACCTTTTTGGCCCGTTGCTGGATAAGATCGGGAAACTGGCGGGGGTGACCTACGGCCGTGACCCGGAGATCGATATTGCCATGCGGGTTATCGCCGACCACATCCGGGCGGTATCGTTTGCCATCGCAGACGGGGCTTCTCCCGGCAACGACGGGCGTGGATATGTGGTACGCCGGATCCTGCGGCGCGCCATCCGCTACGGCTGGGATAAGCTGGACCTGAAGGAGCCGTTTTTTCACAAGCTGGTCCCTGTACTGGCGAACCAGTTCGAAGAGGTGTTCCCGGTGTTGATTAAACAGCAGGATTATGTTACCAATGTAATACGCGCGGAAGAAAACAGTTTTCTCAACACGCTGGGGCAGGGGATTGAGCTTTTTAATGAGATGATCGAAAACCGGGAGGTTTTGTCCGGGGAAGACGCCTTCAAGCTGCACGATACCTATGGTTTCCCCATCGACCTGACCGAACTTATGGCCCGCGAACGGGGCGTGGAAGTGGATAAGGAGGGCTTCAACAAACGAATGCAGGAACAGCAAAATCGCGCCCGTGCGGCCGGATCATTTAGTGCAGAGCAAGCCGAAAAAGGTGACTGGCAGCAGGTCATGGATACCGACGAATTTGAATTTGTGGGCTACGACCAGCTTTCAGCGGAGACCGGCATCGTGGCCTACCGGAAAGAGGGCGACCGCTGTGCACTTATTCTAAACAGAACGCCTTTTTATGCGGAAAGTGGCGGCCAGGTGGCCGATACCGGGATCATCAGCAGCGGAGAGGAGCACCTGCGCGTGCTGGATGTGCAGAAAGTACAGGATCGTTTCGTACATTACGTTGACTCGCTGCCCGAGAATCCGGAAGGAACCTGGGAGGCGCTGGTTGATCGCGAACGGCGCCGCGAAATTCGGAAACATCATACCGCCACGCACCTGGTGCACGCTGCGCTCCGCAAAGTGCTGGGTGCGCATGTGGCCCAAAAGGGCTCGCTGGTAGACCCGCAGCACCTGCGTTTCGACTTTTCGCACTATGAGCAGGTGACCCCTGATGAGCTTGAGGAGATCGAGAAACTGGTCAACGACAAGATACAGGAGAATATTCCACGCCAGGAGGAGCGGTCCGTACCCATCGAGGAGGCTAAAGAGCGGGGCGCAATGATGTTGTTTGGCGAAAAATATGGAGAACGGGTCCGTGTAATTACGTTTGATGAGGAATATTCGGTAGAACTCTGCGGGGGCACCCATGCCGAAGCTACCGGCGAACTCGGCTACCTCCGGTTCCTGGGTGAATCGTCTGCCGCGGCCGGCATACGCCGTATTGAGGCGGTGGTGGGACGCCGGGCCGACGACCTGCTCCGGGAGGAGAAAAAGCTTGTCCGCTCCATCCGAAACGAAATCGGGCAAAGCGAGCATCTCGTCAGGGATATCAGGTCGCTGATCGAAGAACGAAAAGCACTCGAAAAAGAGTTGGAACGGTTGAAGAAGCAGCAGAGCTCCGACAAGCTGGACCGGTTGATCCGTGATGCGGAGATTCTCCCCGGGGGTATCAAGCTGGTGACCGGGGAGATCGAGGGTGCGGATATGGATCTGCTCAAGCAGCTTGGATATGAGTCGCTCGAAAAAAGCAAACAATCGACGGTGACCGTTCTGGGGTCCAGAATTGAGGAAGAGGGCAAAGTCTACATCGCGGCGGCGGTGACCGAAGACCTGATCAGGGAAAAGAATTTGAAAGCGGGCGCCCTCGTCGGCGAGCTCGGCAAAATGCTGGGCGGCGGAGGCGGAGGCCAGCCAGGTATAGCCACTGCCGGGGGGCGGGACACCGAGAAATTGCCTCACGTTTTGCAAAATATTGAAAAAGTTATCAGCAGAAATATGGAATAGATTTTTATAGCGCTTTACGTCTGTAATCTTTCATTTTTTTAGGTATATTTTGGCTTCTAAGCACTAGTTAAAACCCCTGTTTATTTTATGGCAAAAGAAAAAAACAAAGAAATTACCTTCACACCATCGGGTACCGGTATTCGTACCAATGGACAAATTGTGCGAAGTACTGAACTCCCGTCTCCAACCCGAAAAAAACATAAGTCACTAGGCCTGTCTGAGCAGGATGTCGTCGATATGTTTGAGCAGATGTATCTGCAGCGCCGGTTTGAAGAGCGTGCCATGCAGATGTATCAAAAGGGGAAATTTGGAGGATTTTTGCATCTCTATATGGGGCAGGAGGCGGTTTCTACCGGAACGGTGTACGCCCTGAATGATGACGACGATATCATAACCGCTTACCGAGATCACGGCTGGGGATTGTGCCGGGGCGTCACCCCCAAAGAGGGCATGGCCGAACTTTATGGCAAGGTGACCGGCTGCTCCAAAGGCAAGGGCGGTTCAATGCACTTTGCCAACGTGGAGAATAATTTCTGGGGCGGCTACGGCATTGTTGGTGGTCACATCCCGATTGGCGGGGGCATCGCTTTTGCCAACAAGTATCGCGATACGGGGCGGGTTACCGCCTGCTTCCTGGGAGACGGCGCTGTTGACCAGGGCGTTCTACACGAAACGCTGAACATGAGCAAGCTTTGGGGACTGCCCTGCATCTATGCGGTGGAAAACAACGGCTATGCCATGGGAACTGCCGTACATCGCCATACCGTGGGCGAAATCCACGAGCGTTCCGAGGCTTATGGCATGAAAAGTGCGGTGATCAACGGAATGGATGTCTTCACGGTCTATGAAAAAATGAAAGAGATCGCTGCAGATATCCGCAAAAATTCCGAACCGTGGTTTGTGGAGATCCGCACCTACCGCTACCGGGGGCACTCAATGTCTGACCCGATGAAATACCGTACAAAGGAGGAGCTGAAAGAGTATGAGGAACTGGATCCTATTGAACGGATCAAATCCTATTTGCTGGACAATGAGCTTGCTGATCAGGACAAGATTGACGAAATCCAGGAGGATATTGAGCAGCGCGTTCTGGATGCGATTGATTTTGCCGAGGAAAGTGAGTTCCCTGACGAAGAGCATCTGTATAAAGATGTTTTTGTAGAAGATGACCATCCGTTCCACAAGTAATCGTTGCGGACATCGTTGGGTGGTGCGCGGCTCGCGAGCTTTTGCGCCGGGAGATGCTGATCCCCCCAGACCTAACTAAGATATAACACTAAGAATCTAACGTTGAACAATGGCTGAATTACAATTCAGAGAAGCACTACGAGCTGCCATCGATGAAGAGATGGAGCAGGATGAAGATATTTTTGTAATGGGTGAAGAGGTCGCTGAATATGACGGCGCCTACAAGGTGACGGAAGGGCTGCTGGACAAATACGGTTCCAAGCGGATGATTGACACACCCATATCCGAGCTCGGTTTTGCGGGTATTGGTGTGGGGGCGGCGATGAATGGCCTTCGCCCCATTGTTGAGTTTATGACCTTCAACTTTGCGGTGCTGGCAGCTGACCAGATCATAAATCACGCTTCCAAAGTTCGGTATATGCTTGGGGGACAGGTCTCGGTTCCGATCGTGTTTCGCGGCCCCAACGCTTCTGCGGGACAGCTCAGCGCTACCCACTCGGTTGCCTATGATGCGATGTATGCCCATTTCCCGGGATTGAAAGTGATTTATACTTCTGAGCCCGCCGACGGAAAGGGACTGCTGAAATCAGCTATCCGGGATAACAATCCGGTGCTTTTTATGGAGTCGGAACAGATGTACGGACTCAAGGGCGAAGTGCCGGAAGATGATGACTTCACCATCCCGATCGGCAAGGCTAAAGTGAAGCGCGAGGGAAGCGATGTGACCGTGGTGGCTCATGGGAAGATGTACCACGTAGCCAAACAGGCAGCCCAGCAGATGGAAAAAGAGGGAGTGGATGTGGAGATTATCGATCCCCGCACGGTAAAACCGCTGGATATTGAGACCATTGTAAAGTCGATCCAAAAAACGAACCGGTGTGTCATCGTGGATGAATCTCACCCTTTTGGAGGACTGGCGGCGGAAGTGGGCTATCTGATCCAGCGTGAGGCGTTTGACTACCTGGATGCCCCGGTGTTGCGGGTAACACTGCCGGACACCAGCGCGCCCTTTGCTAAGAACCTGTTCGACATGTGGTTGCCGAGTGCCGACCAGGTTATCGATGCGATCAACACGGTAACATACCGCAAATAATTTTTTGGTTTATTTTCCAGGCAGGTGCCAGTCCAGGGATCTGGTAGTTGCTGCTTATCGTCTGCGATGTAAAATTAAACAAAACTATATAATCATTTAAGGTAAAACGATATGGCCATTAAAATTGAGATGCCCAAGCTTAGTGATACGATGGAAGAAGGAGTGATTGCTAAGTGGAATGTCCAGGAAGGGGATAACGTTGAATCCGGTGATATTATAGCTGAAGTGGAAACCGATAAAGCTACGATGGAGGTCGAGGTCTTTGATGCCGGAACAATCCTGAAAATTCTGGCCGATGAGGGAGATGCCGTTCCCCTTGGCGAAGCGATGGCTATTGTCGGGGAGGAAGGGGAAGATATTAGTGAACTCCTGGAGGGCATTGGTGACGGTGGGGGAACATCCGGAGATGCCTCCTCCGAATCGTCAAAAAAAGATAAGGCGTCTGCAGCTGAAGAAGAGGAGGAAAAGGAGTACGATCCATTGTTCAGCGACCTGGAGGAGGAGACTTCCTCGGGTAGTGGCAACGGGAGAATTAAGGCTTCCCCGCTGGCCCGGCGCATTGCCGAAGACAAAGGTATTGAGCTTTCCAACGTGCAGGGTTCAGGACCGGAAGGGCGAATTATCAAGCGCGATATTGAAGAGTATGAGCCGGCAGCCGCCCCGCCAGCAGCTCCCGCCCCTGCAGCCAGCCGGGAGGATGAGGAGATTCGGATCTCTCAAATGCGCAAAACTATTGCACGCCGCCTCTCCGAAAGCAAATTCACCAGTCCCCATTTTTATGAGACGATTGATATCGATGTTGATTCGCTCTTTGAAGCTCGTTCCAGGGTTAACGAGGTGAGCGAGCAAAAAATCAGTTTCAACGATATTATTGTCAAAGCCTGCGCGCACGCGCTTCGCAAGCACCCGGATGTAAACAGCTCGTGGATAGAAGAATCCAACAAGATTGTCAAGCACGGGGATGTTCACGTAGCGGTGGCAGTAGCCATTGATGAGGGACTGATGACCCCGGTGATACGCCACACCGATCAAAAGGGACTGCAACAGATCGGGGCTGAAACGCGCGAACTGGCCGAGCTCGCCCGGGACAGAAAATTGCAGCCCGAACAGATGGAAGGCAGCACGTTTACAGTCAGCAACCTGGGGATGTTTGGGATTGAGGAGTTTACCGCTATTATCAATCCACCAAATGCCTGCATCCTTGCTGTGGGAGCGATTCGCGACGAAGCAGTGGTCAGGGATGGAGAGGTGGTCCCCGGCAAGCGGATGAAGGTGACGCTTTCCAGCGATCACCGCATTGTAGATGGCGCAAAGGCAGCCCAGTTTCTGAATACACTCCGCAACATGCTGGAAAATCCGCTCGCTATACTCTTGTAGACGAAATAGTAAATCTGACCTTCTAAATAAAAGCCCCTCACTGAGGGGCTTTTTTAGTTTTCGAGAGTCTCAACGCGACCTGAGTTTCCTCAGAGGAAAGCCAATCCATTATTTCCACGCTGCTGGTTTGTCTAGACTGGGTATCCACAAAAAGTCACGATAGGTTTGGTACCAGGGCCTTGTTCGAACCCCCTAGGTGTTTTAGAAAGGGCATCGTTCTCTATCCCTCCACGCCTGCAGCGGAGTGGGGATTATGAATAAGAAGGAAGGATTATGGATTTTATAGGCGAGTTTGTATGAACGGGCTATAGCACCAATACCCAATCGGAAGATTTCTGTTTGACGAGGAGATAAAAAACATCTCCCGTGCTCTAACGGCCTTGAATGCGGCGCGGAAGCCGAGGCAAAATCCAGTACAGACGCGACATGTCACGCCTCAACGAGTTGTAGAAAATAGCCTTTTTCGTATCTGTGCTTTCTAGTCAACTTTCGCCAAATAGACGATATGCCGGTTTTTAATTCTAATCCTAAAATCCTGTTGAAGACAGATTTATAGCTGATGGAAAATATAACTATTGTAAAAGACCGGTTTTAAGTGTGTATACAGGTATTTATATTATTAGAAAAAACTAATTAACATTAAAATTTAATAATATTAAGAATTTTTAATATTATACTCCTGAACTGAAAAACGGATCAGGAGAAAGGGTGATTAACAAGAATTACATACTGACTTTTCTTCTACTTACGATGGTAACGATCTGGAGCCATGCCCAGAGTACCGCCCAGGCTACCATGCGTGTTTCTGTAAAGGTAGAGAGCAGCGTCAGTGCAACCTCGGAGAGCAAACCCAACCTTATGTTTGCAGAGAACGGGGTACATGGAGAGATCGGGACAATCGCCCTGACGGGAATGGATCGAAAACAGGTGCATATCGAATCCGAAAAAGAATTGAAGTTGACCAACACGGAGGGAGACAGCGTAACGTTGTCAGTGGATATGGCCAACCAGGAAGATTCAGAACACGTTAATATCAGGTTCTCCGGAGCCGATCAGCAAAACGGGGATCGGGGATATCGCGGCATGTACAGTGGTACGCTTGTCACAACTATTGACTATTTTTAAAAAAGTAAGACAGGACTTTTCTATCCCGTATTTTCTTCCCATATAAAAAAAGGATAGAAACTGCATGGTATTTTATAAGTTCTGGATCGGTGATCGAAACTATAAATTTCTATCCCACCTCATGATTTTGTTGTTATTTAAGCGCATTTATCTCTTCTGAAAACAGAAGCTGCTAAATATTTTCGTTAGCGTCCGGTTGACAGCCGTTAGTTTTTGGGCTTTAGGATGACAATCGGTGCTATATCAGGATTTAATTGTTTAAGAGCGGCCTGGATCTCGAGGATTCGCCTCCAGCTTCCCAGGTTCTTGATGGTGATTGCGGCGCCCGGCGCGGAGCCTTTCTCAACGTCTCCACTGGGAATCCCTTCGGGAAGAACAAGGCCTGAATCCGGGTCTTCATCTGTCTCGCTGATCCTTATCTCGTAGGCAAGCTCGGTTTCCCGGAGTATCAGGGAATCGGTTTGTATGGCAGAGGTGGTTCCGAACCGGTCGGTGTTTTGCAACTGCTCAATTTTCTGGGCGGGGTCTTCCATAGTTGGATCGATTAGCAGGTAGACCTTGAACAGCTCATCAGCCGGATTTTGATAATAATTGAGTTCATACTCCAGGGTATCATTAGTCTCACTGATAAACTGCCGGGCCTCCTGTCTTGTGGTAAAAGTGGCCACCTGAACCGGAACGGACCCCTGCTTTTTATCCTGAATTACCAGTGCTGGATTATCGAAGATCGGGATTGCGCGCACTTTTGAAAGTAACTCCAGGGCTGCGTCCCAACCGGTAACGGGGGAAGAGCGCACGGCATTTAAATTTGTTTGGGGATTGAACCGGATGGAGAACGTTTGATTGAATTCGTTGCGGGCCCGCTCAGCGGCCTGGGTCGCATTTCGGTAGTACTGGTAGCTGCCAACCTGTACCACAAATTGGGTTTGGTCCGACTGCGCCCGGGGAGATTCAGGCGTATTCGTTCTTAGCGTGTCTTTTTCCGGGGCGACGGTAAACAGCAGGTTTTCAATGAAATCGCCTTCGGGAAGGGCTTTGACTTCAATATTCATCGTATCGGGTTCGATGTCTCCTCCCAGGAATTCCAGCTGGTTTGGATCCACAAACAGGTGGTACTTGCCCGGGGGCACTTCGTAGGTATAGAAAGAGCCGTCAGAAAATGTGCGGATCTCTTCGGAGTGGGGGCGACGCGACCCGGCATCCCGGTAGTTTGATTGCAGGTACAACCGAACCCCGGAAAGCCCTTTCCGCGTGCTGTCACTTCCCTGCACCTGCAGTCGTTCCACCCGGCCGGAGATCACCCCGGAAAGGTAAAACGGTATTTCGATCGGCTTGTACTGGTTGGGATCGGTGATAATGGAAAAGTTTTCTACTTCGGGAACCAGCAGGGGATTGCTGAGTGCGCTCTTGTTGATTTCGATGTCATACCGGTAGTAGGGCAGCAGCTGGGAGATGTAGTTGAGCCCATTGTTGACCGAAGTTCGTCCGCTGCTCCTGTTCAGCCGCACGGCCGGATCCCGGATCAGGTCATCCACCTCCTGCCTGTATTCCCCGTCGTTGTCGTTGTCAATAAACAGGCGCACGGCGGTGCCGGCCTGTCCCACTTGCTGCCGGTTGTTGAGGATTACCTGGTCGCCGTAACCGTCGTAGCCGACAGAGCCCCGAATATTTTGGGTCAGGGAATACTGCGAGCCGTTGGAAGTTGCAGAGGTGTTACTCCTCACGTTGTTTAAATCGATACTTACATTTAGTCCCACGGTGTTGAAATCTCCCAAAAAGTTGTGACCAAAAGAGAGCTGCAGGCGGCCGGTGCGTAACAGGTCACGGGAGAGCTGGAATTCCATCTCCTCAAACTCCCGGATACCGGGCAGATAGCTTACCTGTCCCCGTATAAACATGCCGCGGATCAAGTGCGGGATGTCGGGTCTGCGCCCCATGGAGTAGGTGTAGGAGTTGGTCAGCCGCGAAGATTGGGTGCTCACAAGAGCAAGCGTCCCTGACTGTTGATCCTGGTATCCCAAACGGATATTGAGCCTGCCCAGCCGTGTGCTGAGGTTGGCCCGATAGCGCAGCAGGCTGGAGGAGGCATTTTGCTGGTAGGTGGAAGACCAGCGAATATTGAGCGGGACCGTCCCAAGGTTAAAAAGGGTAAACAGATTGATCCGCGCCTGGTGATCGCTGCCTCCCACATTGTAAAGCCGGCTGTCACCGGGATTGTAGTCGTAGGATAGACTCCAGCTGGCCCCGCTGCCGTACACCACGCTTGAGCTGAACCGGTAGAAATTTTCCGAATTGACATTGGCGCTGACCAGGTAGTTGGAGAAAAGCCGGGCATTGAGCGTGCCGGTAAAGGAGGGCACCGTGTTGTGAAATTGGGTCAGGTATTCGGTAGAGGCCCGGGCAGTCAGCCAGTTGCTGAGTCCGGCCGAAACCGAGGCGTCAGCCATATATCCGCCGTCGGTGAACCCCAGGATCGGGTTTGTCAGTTCACCCGCGCTAACCGAGTAATCTACTTCTCCCTTCGGAATATAGTCAAATGGAACCTGCAGGCGGCTGTTGCGCTCTATTGCCTGTCCGGAAGGGGTATAGATGCGGATGGAATAACTGGTACTCCCGTAGGTAAGCGGCACCACAAAGCGATAATTGCCGCTTTCATCGGCTTCCTGGTAATCCACCAGGCTATTATTCAGGTAGAGCTCAACTTCCGACTGGGGCGTGGTGTTGCCGTCGATGGCGTAGCGGTCAAAAAGGCGGCGGGGCTCAACAGGTTTATTGGTGACCCGCACCCCGCGTATGGAACGCTGGCCGAACCCCTCGGAGTTGGTCTGCCCGACAACCGCACTGCTGAAATAGCTGTTGTTTCGCTGAACGTAGCGCCACCGCAGGCCGCTGGTGGTAAATGACTGCTGCTGTTGTGAAAATGCCCCGAACAGGTTGCCCTGCAGGTCTCCGGCCAAAAGCTCGCCCCCGATCGCATTGCTGAAGGTAAACAGGGCAGAACCGCCACTGTAGACCGCAGATAGGTTGTAATCCAGAAATGCCCCGTCAACAACGTTGTGTTCGCGGTCGTAGCGCAGGGGATAGAAGGTTTGCTCGTAAAGCGGCTCGTCACGGTCCAGCTGCTGCCTGCGCTGTTCCCGCTCGTACTGGGCGACCACCGGCATGCGGTCCTCGGTCTCCAGGTCGAGGGTGAGATTGTTGAAATTTGTGGTAAAGGTGAGCCCGAAAAGCTCCTCGAAAACGGTAGGGGTTACAAAATAGTCGATGTCGGGAATGATAAAATCGTCGGCCCGCAGCTCCATTTCGGTATCCCCGGCGCGGGCCACCTGCTGCTGGAAGTTGAGCTCAAATTCAGTTTCCCCCAGGTAGCTCCCGGAAACCGTGAGCGTCCCCTGGTCAACCTGGTGTTGAATCTGTAACGCGTTGAAAAGCTCGCTGACCGGCAGGTAAAACTGGTCGTCTTTGTAATAGCTGGTAACGTAGACATTGACGATACCGCGATACCGAAAGGTTAGATAGACTTCGGTGGCCTCGGTATCACCCTCCTGGGCGTGAGACGGCGGCGCAAAGGCAAACAGCAGGATGATTGCCGTTGCCCAAACGGAGATATGTTTTATGGCCGCCCATGTTCTCACTCAATCGTTATTGTACGTTCAAAGGTGACCGGTTCTATTTGCAGCAAATTATCCTGGCTGATATCCCGGCGCTCGCTGCTCACACTCCCCGAAACAGTATAGGTGCCGGGGGAGAGATCGGAAATATCGAAACTGAACGTGCGGGTGATGGTGGTGTATACCGAATTGGTCGTGGAAGTCTCGAACACCGTTTCACCAGCCTCATTTTGCACCTGGACGCCGACCGACCCGATAAACGGGGCGTTGCCGGTCTGTTCCATGTGGACCGCTATTTCGCCGGTATTGGTACTGTCTGCCTGCGTGAAGTCGACCCCCGTTACCTCAACGCCGGTGGTGGCGTCACTGGTTCTGAAATGGGCCGAGATGACCTGGTTGACGACGAGGTTAATCTGGGCTCCGACCTGTCCTTCCTCCACCGACTCGATAGGGGGCGACACCGGGTTGGAAGAAACCTGCACGCGCGACCAGTACCCGCCGGGGTCCAGTCCCTGGGGCGGCTGGGTCACAAACCGCACGACCTGCCGCTGGTTGGGCTGAAGCGTAAAATTTTGAGGAAATACTTTCATCCAGGAGGCCAGCGATTTCTCCTGCGCCAGCAACGAATCCCGTACAATCTGCAGATCCCCGTCAACCGACGTGGGATAGCCGAACTCCGTGCTGATGGAGATCTCCTGGGCCTGCTGCCCCCCGTTGCTGATGGTCAATGAACCAAAGCGGTTCTGGCTGTCGAAAAACAGCGAGGTGGGCGCAATGCTGACCTGCGCCTGGACTTGTGTTGCGAAAAATAGCGTCGCGAAGAGAAGCGTCCCGAAAAATATTGTAGCCTGTTGTATAGGTTTTGATATGGTCTTTAACATAGCTTAATAGTTTTTAACCTGATAAATAAGGCCACAATATATAGAAAGTTGGGGTGTATAAAAAAAGCTCCAGATGATCTGTCTGGAGCTTTTTGAAGATAGAGTTAAGTTTATGAAGAGAAAGTATAATCTACTGTGAATGATACTGAACCATTATAAGTACCGTTTGTTAATGAACTTGTTGAACTATCAGTGTCATCCAAGGGATTACTCAATTCTCCACCAATCCAAATAGTGCCAGTACCGCCAAACGTATAGTCTCCTGTACCATCAATAGTTACATCTGTTCCATTCGCTTCTGCGGTGTTACTACAAGAAGAATTATTTGTTGTCGCGTCTCCATCATCGTAGCAAAGAGTTGGAGTAAAATCTATAGAGTAGCCACCATTTGTGAGTTCAGTTGCACCAGGATTAGTAACAGACAGAGTAGCTCCGTTATTACCACTGAAGACAATATATCCAATTTGGACCGTTCCGCCTGAGACACCAACTGGCGCTCCATCATCTGCAGTTGGGTCTAAAGCAGGAGTTGTGTTTTGAATATCTTGTGGAATTTGACCAAAAATAACATCTTGGGTTTTATCTTCGCTGATATTAGTTACTACTGTTGCTTCCGCATTAATTGATGAGTTTAATGTCTGACCAAAAGCACTACCACTTAATATCAGCACGAAAGCCAACGCGGGGATGAATGAGAGTAAACGTTTCATGATTTTTATGTATGTTTGTTACGGTTTAAAAAACTGTTGTTGTTGCTTGTTTCTGTCGTTAACCTAGCAAAAAGAAGCTGTTTGTAAAATTAAGATCGATTAATTAAGAATTCTTTAATATTGGGCTCTGGAGCCCGCAAGCGTACATTTATTAGGGGAAGAGCAAGTGGAATATTTTGCATTCTCGCACGCTTTTTGTCCTGTTTTCAACTCGCCCCAATGATACAGGTGGAGGTGGGATCAGGCAAGTTATAAAGCTTTAATGTAGCCCTTTTCCTTTTGGGTTTCTTCATTCGCTTTCCCTATTCATTTTTTGGACGACCAAATAACGAACCCAAAAAGGTACCGGGGGAGGTTGGTTATCAGTTATTGGTCAAACAAATAACGAATAACCACTCTACAAATAACTAAACCGCACCGCTGCTGCGCTTGTCCCGGGCGGCTTATAAACTCTGGGCCGGAAGGGAATGAAGGATTATGAATTGGGGATTATGGATTTCGAAGGAGAAAGTAGCATGAACGGGTTATAGCATCATTCCAAAACGGAAGATTTCTGTTTGACGAGGAGACAGGACAAAAATATAGATCGGCTTTTCCCGGCCTTGAATTGAGCAGGTGCCCTATTCACCGCCTGGATCTTTTAGGTTCCTTTTGGATCAAGCCAAAAGGAACACCCCGGTTGGGAAAACACTCTTTTTCCACTCAAAGAAGTATCGGGACGGGCAAAGGTTAGCTCACACAGGGAATTGTCGCTTCAGGGAGGGACGAAATGAGACACTTCCATCAATTTGATAAGTAGTGAGGAGCATGTTATCAAAACCTCCCTGTTAGCCGAAAAACGCGTTAAATGTACTCCACATTAAGTACAATGTCATTGCCGTATACGCCATCCGGCACATTGCCCAGGTTAACGGAACCGTAGATAAAAATATAGAATATGCTCCAGGGTCCCGGTCCGGGTGTGGGTGCCACCGTGATACTGCTGGTCAGTTCCGGGAGAGGCTCGGAAGTTTGGTAATTTTGAGGTGAATATCCGTAGCGCGCCTGCAGGTCCAGTGGTACAGCTTCCTCCACCGCCGGGTTATCGTGGTGCAGCTCTTCCGGCATATCAATAGAGACCACCAGGTTTTGCAGCTCAAGCGCCCGAATGCTGAATATGCCCATATTTACCGCACCAAACGGTATTTCAACCCGCCCGCTGTTGGGCGAGAGCGTCCCAAAATGCAGCGGGCGCTCCGTAGTGGCGGTAAGCTCCGAGTCGACATCCAGCTCGAGATCGAGAAACTGGCTGTACCCGTTCTCTGCCGGCGCAGTCAACAGAAACGGCAGAAAGAGCAGCACGTAAACGTACGATTTATTATTACAATTCATAATAGACACTAGTTGTCATAACTGACATAGCTTATCTCTACATTGATTTCACTGCAATAAGTGCCGGCGGCCACGTCACCGACGTCGATGTTTCCAAACAGGTAGATATATGCTGTTTCCTCCACTTTCGACTGCTCAAAGGCGTTTGTTGGCGGAGGAGGAGGTGGACCGGGAGGCAGGCTTTTGCGTTCCAGGATGGGAAATTCGAAAATATACTCGTTGTTGGAAGATACCGGCAGAAATTTGGCTTCGGAGATCAGGCGGGAGCCACCGGTATTGTCGTATGCTGCTTTAAGTTGAAAATTCAGGTCAGACATCGGGTAGCTGCCGCATCCCCCGGTTGTAGTGATGTAGACGTAGGCATCGAGGTACTTGACGCCTGTGAGTTCCACGCGGGGAATATTGTTGCTGATATCTTTTTCATAAAAACCGCTCTCGGTAATGACCTGGCCAAAATGTAATCCCTCCTGGTTGGCTACTTGTACGTCGCTAAACTGGTAGGGACCATATTTGCCGAACTCGATCTCCTGAGCGTAACCACTCCATCCGGAGGCCAGCAGGAACGCAAGTATGGAGCAGAACCGCGCTGTCATATATACTCAATTTCAAGGGTGAACTCTCCCTGGTAGTTGCCGGGTGTGGCCGTTGAAATATCTACATTTCCCCCGATCCAGAGGAAAAATTTACCATCCTGGTTGAAACGGAACTCCCGGTTTTCGATATCAAGCAGTTCGGCCGAGCCCTGGTCTTCCTGCTGGTTTCCCGCCACACGGTAGTTAAACATGAGCGTTTCGGTTCCCTGCATCCGGGTAAGTTCACGGGAGGTGAGGTAGCTGATGCGAATATCGGAATTGGGGGTGCCGTAGGCCACCATCTTGCCTGCGTTTGCACTGG
Organism: Halalkalibaculum sp. DA384; assembly: GCF_043951955.1. NCBI lineage: Bacteria > Pseudomonadati > Balneolota > Balneolia > Balneolales > Balneolaceae > Halalkalibaculum > Halalkalibaculum sp. DA384. Next base: position 49,840 of record NZ_JBINJE010000031.1, read on the forward strand.
TGGTGGGATCAATCTGGATCACCTCGTTGATCGCTTCATCCCCGGAAAGCTGCATCGACCGGAGGGTCAGCAGCTCAACGGAACTGATAACGTTGGCAGACACATCGATGGAAACATCGTTCCCCTGCGCGTTAACTTTGCCGGCATGGAGACCCGCAAGCAATACGCTGAGCCCGATTATGTATATGAGATGTAACCGCTTCATTCCGGAGATGATCATATTAGGATTTTATTTTGGGATAACGAACTGGAAAATCAGGGATCTGTAAGGAGAATACCAGTTATAAATTTTTAATTAAGAGATTGTAATCGCTTTTCCTGCACGTTGCTAGTGTTATAACCACTAAATTTGTTACGTAGCCAAACAGTTATGTGGGAGTACTACATCCCCCAAACCCCCTTCAAAGGGGGAGTTTTTGCCTATTGTTACGCTACTTGCTTTATTATACTTTTTAAGTGGTGAGTACACCAGCAGATGATATTACTCTAATTACGGGTAGCAAAGTATTGAAATATTCAGCGGTTTTCCATGACAATTCCGGCCATCATCGGTTGTATCGTGGCTTTTTTTCTTTTTGTCCGTACAAAAAATGAACAGGGAAGGAGGGTTAGGAAGCTTCAATAAGAAAATAGTAGTAGTTTTTTTAAAACAGAGTTGTTCTTTTTGTCTTGATCCACAAGGGACTCAAGAATCAAGAAGTTATTAACCCGAATTATTCACGAAGTAGAACAAATTACGGCTTAAGCCAATGATATTATGATATCCAGCGATAGTACCCGGTAGCTCAAATTTGGGTATCCTCACAA
>NZ_JBINJE010000032.1:0-46722 GCF_043951955.1 Halalkalibaculum sp. DA384
TCAGGCGTTTTAATGGCCTTTTTTTGTTTCTTTTCCGCGCACAACGAAGGAATAAAAAGGAACGGAAAGGAACAAAAAGGAACAGCCATTTCCTCTGCTTTCCCCCAATTTGGGTACAATTTTGGGTACAATTTGGGTACAATTTTAAGAACCCATAATCATGGCATCACTCAAAAAAAGAGGAAAGTACTATTACATTAAATTTTCGAAAATGATCGACGGAGAAGTTTTCGAGTCGACGAAAAGTTTAGGCATTCGTTATAAAGACAATGCTGAAAAAGCGTTACAACAACTCGAAGAACTGGAGGAACGGGGAGACATCGATCCATACAGCAAGTATTTTGAACCACAGAAGGTGCTCGAAAACCTCAATAAAAAGAAACAACCGGTTCCGGTACATACCGTCAGAGAGGCGGCCGATTATTTTTACGAGTTGAAAAGTCATTTATCTAATAAAACGGTCCGTAATGACCAGAAACGACGCGTCCACAAACAAGGGGCCTATGAACAAGCGGTGGAGCATTTCATTAAATTGAATGATATAGAAGATCTACCGATTCAACAGGTAGGTTTATATCATTTTGAGAAAGTCATATTTAAACCTGGAATAAAGAGTACGACCCGACATTTTTACTACCGGCAGTTGCGGGTTTTTTGGAATACGCTAAAGGACAGAGAAATTGTACAGGAAGATTACTTCGAGATTCTGAGAAAAAACCTACCACCGAAGAAATCCAGCGTAATTCCAAAAATGATATCGGATGAAGAATTAATGCAGGTATTTGAGGCTTTCGATAAAGAAGTGGAACGGAAAAAGAAACTTCCGGAGTATTGTCCCTACTTTTCCCAGCAGTGGTTTAAGCCTCTTATTTGCTGCTACTTTTATGGGGGATTGCGAAGAAACGAGGCAGGTTATGATCCCGAATTGTCTTATTCAGGTCTGAAAGGTGAAAATTTATACTATGAGGACGGAGAACTGGCTGCAATTTACCTGGGAATTACCAAGGGAAGGAAAGAGCGTATCATCCCGATGAAAACATTCTGGCGAGATCAAATGAAAACCTATCTGGAGATAAGAGGACCAGTTAAACCAGACGAATACGTTTTTGTCTACCTGGGGGGAAGCAAGAAAGGGTGGCCAGTTACCGGGGATCGTGCCTACCGCGAATTCAAAAGGTATCTCAAGAAAGCAAATTTACCAAGTACACGAACGTTGCATGGTATGCGGCATGAGCGAATCACCCAATGGATTGAGGACGGGTTTAATACATCAGAAGCTCAATACATGGCTGGACATTCATCCAGTAATGTGACCAACCGTTATACTCATTTGAGGGCGAAAAATTTGTTGCGTAAACAGCGGGAAATAGAAAAGCGAAAACGGGGAAATGATTAAGCTTTTGATAAAACACTTGGTGTACTACGGATGGTTTGAAATACAACAAACCATATGAAACCTCCTTTTTAAAATAAATTGCCTTGTTCTGATATATCTACCGGATTCTCAACCGGCTCAATAAGTTCCGGGCCATTGCCACCGTAATCCAGAGATTTAGTTACTTGCCAGGCCTCCATATCGTCATCGGGCCAAGGCTCAAAAATACCAGACTCAAAATAATCTTCTGGTTTATTCGGGTCATTCAACCAAAAATCATAATCCTCACGTGCCAATATCAAAGGTGTTCGCGGCTTTTTATTATGGATTCTCTTGATAATTTTATTTGGACTGGTTGTTATAATTGAAAAGCTTTTAATGGCTTCCCCGGTTTCTTTATTTGTCCATTCATCCCATATACCGGCAAACCCAAATACAGGTCTGCTTTTCAAGTGGAAATAAAACGGAATAGAATCGCTGGGCTTCCTCCCTCCTGGTTGCTCTATTTCAGTGTGGAATTTATGTGGTTCATAGAAACCATTGGCTGGGATGATACACCGGCGACTCTTGAAACATGGTTTCCATAATCCGCTTTCCAACAGTTTGTCATCACGAGCGTTGAAAAACCGATACTGATTTTTTTGCTTGTCTTCTGCTTTACCCCAGTTAGGCATCATACCAAACTCAAAAAGTTCTATTTTACGTCCGTCCGAATCCTTAAATACCACTGGAGCTGGCATTGTCGGGGCTACTTTATAAGTATCAGGGAATTCAATCTCAATCTGATCTGGATCAATATTGAATTCCTCTTCAATATAATGTTTCACACCGTGTGCGTCATAATAAATACACATATCAGATCTGGTTATATTCAATTTGTGTTAAGTAACTCTTTATTATATTTCTGTGCAACCATCAATAATAAAATGGTTATGTAATGGACCAAGAATGGGTAAATAAATCTATTACAGAACGAGTTGAGTGGTATAATAACGAACTAAATAGCCTGTTTGATTATCTCTCCGGTAAAGAGCCGTATGAAGATCTGGAAATGATTAATACCAGTTCAGAGATCCTTAAAAATATCAAAGAACGGATGAAAATGGATATAACATCTACTTTGGCCCCCAAAAATGATACTACAAATACGATCTCTTATTACCAGTTAATTTGGGATGCCTATCAGTTAATGCCCAACAATGAAGAGTCCCGTAAGAAGTGGTTTGAAAAGCTGGATAGGGCCAACGAAATTATTTTAAAAATTAGCTAATTGCTCATGACAATGCTTCAACAAGATATTCGCATTATTTATCACGAATGCATGAAATATCCCCGTACCTTCAGGGTCCGGTTTGAAAAGAAAATATGCACTCTTATGCGCATAGCTTACTACAGAAAATATAACTACAACCCTAATAAAATAATGGATGACCTTCGAATTATTGGCGATGAGTGTAAAGAGAGAGGATTATCTACAAAAAACTATTTAACCTTGGTTACCCGATACTGCCTTGCTGCCCATCGACGATTACACAACTATCAGAAACTCAACAAAGAAACACTACTACTGGAATTTGACTTGCCCGATAATAAAATACCATTTCCAGCCAATAACTAGAATAGCTTCTATTTTGCAAATTTTTCCATAATCTTTTTCTTATCGAAGCTGCGTCCCCCTACGTACCCTAAATAGCCGGTTCCAAACAGCCACCAGAGTTCATTTGGAAGTGCACCCAAATAGGTTTTAATACCCTCATTAATAGCCTGACCCAGTTCGGGATTAACAGCTGTTAGCACACCCATTGGAATAGAAAAAAGAAGTAGTACGTAAAACACATATAAGAAGGAAGGTCGTGCGCGACTGGTCCACGGGTCGGTGCTTCTTGCTTCAGCTAATATAGCGGACATTTGTATTTCAAGCTCTTTCAACTGACCCTGTTGTTCAAGCTCCATTAATTTCACTTTGGCTTCTCTGGCCTCCGCTTTGTCAGGAAATAATTTATCTATAATTCCAAGTCCGAATTTTGCTACAGCATTTATCGGTTCCATACTGGCTGTAAATTAATTTTAAATCATGGTTCTACGATAAAAATATGGTCCAATCCAGTGGCTCGGATATCTTGGTGTACCCAAGTCGGTGCAAATTCACCATTTTCAATCGTAGTAAGACCGGCATTTAGCCAAGACTCTGGATCTTGATTTATTACATCGCGTACTACATCAGCAGGAATTTTCTCCCCATTAACACCACGTTTATACTGGCAATCCAATGCTCGACCAAATTTGTGTTGACTTAACGACGAACCGATCTGACAGTCGAATGGTCGTAGCCCACTGAGCTTTCGCTCACCTCCCCATTTGTAATTGTTTATTATAACTTTTATCTCTTCTCCAAAATGGGCACTCAAGTAATCTTTATTGAACTGGGCAAGCGTAATAATACGATGATCAAGTAACTGCAAGCAACGATGAGAACCGTGATTTTCCAATAGTTTGGGGGGAACTAGCTCCTCAATTACAAAGTTTGGTGCGCCATAATGTGATAAGTCCATAATTCTATCGTTTTTGGTTGAGCTTTTCTATGGCTTCCCGATAGGACTTTTCAAGATCCTGTAAATCCATTTCGTGAAATTCCGGTGGTGATATATCATACTGTTGAAGCGATTGGGCATACAGTGACCAATACCGTATTTTCCAGATGGTAACCTCCTCCTCCAGGTGTTTTGTCCGTGCTTCAACTACTTTCAGGCGATCCAGGATATCAGCGCGAAATTGAATGCGATCATCCGTATCGGTTCGGTCGGTTGACCTAATCCAGTTAAACAGCCCCGTAATTAATGCGCCTATACATGCAGCTATTACTCCAACTATCTCTGTACTCATTCGTTTAATCCTATTTGGATTCAAAAAGATTGATATCATCATCCCAATAATCATCAGCGACCATTCTTTTTATGGAGTGTAAAGCCAATGCCTACCAAAAGAGCTGCTCCTCCGGCCCCATACATCAGCTTTTCGGTGGGTGAAAGGCGTCGCCACCAGTCCATAGCGACAGCAGGGAGGGCTTTTATCCTGCCTATTACACTGCTCTTCGGTTGTGCCGGTACGGTTGATATCTCATCGAGAGCGGCCCAGGTGTTGGGGCCTACGATCCCGTCAACGGCCAATCCTTCCCGGGCCTGAAATTCCATGACAGCGGCCCTGGTATCCGGACCGTATTTGCCGCACGGTTTCAAGGCCAGCTTGCGCTGTACTGTTTTCACATCCTCTCCCTGCATATGCGGGATCGTTAGACGCAACATGCGACGGGTATCGGACAGTAGATTAATATCTGTTGAATGCTGAGTCAGGTATTCCATACCAAATTATCTGTTTAGTAGCAGCAATAATGCTACACCGCCGAGCCCCCACCCCCACGTGGGGATCCGCTTTAGCGTTGACGATACCGTTGCAGATTTGCTGTCCGGTGAGGCCGTAGAGCTGCTATCAGTTGCGGTTGTATTGGCTTGACTGGGGCCGGTTGGACTTGCACTTCGGTTGTCTGGACGGTTTGCATTGTCTGCCGCGCTCGTTTTCGCGGGGCGCCGAGGAGGCGGTTTTTTAATAACAAAGGCGGAACTCCCCGTTTTGTTACGTTCTAACTCTTTAAGCTTCTCGGGATGGTCCTGGAGCCACTCTTTCAGGTTTTGTTCGCTTTCAAAATACCGGGTTTGCCCTTTGTCATTTATGTGGATCCGCTTATACAACCGCACATACTTGAGCATATCATCCAATGTGAAACTGCTCTTCTTTTTTTTAAGCCGGTTCCGTTCGGCTTCTGAAAAGCGCTTTACCACCAAATAATTGTCGTCTTTGTACTTTGCGGGCTGTATGAGGGCAGCGATACCCGGATTCTTGGCTAGCCAATCACCAGCTGAAGCTCCGCTGTTTAGTGTCACCCGGTCATTTCCATCATCTATATACAGTCGATTGTGATCCATCGTCTTGAGTAACAAATCAACTTCCTGCCGGGTCGCCGGTCGGCCCTGCATTTGTTCGATGCGCTCAATTCCTTTTCGTACATCTTTTATCTGGTTGATCTTGACTTTCTGATCACGCTGATACCGCATCCAGGCCTGCTTCTCTTTCTCTGAGAGCTGATTCCATTCCTTCCCCGTCATCGTGGGCTCTTCCGGAAGTTCCGGATAATACGCGGGGTCATCCTTCAGGTATGAATCCGGAATAGAAACTGCTCCCAGCCCCGCATGTTGCGTCGATACTTGTCCTAATAATGTGCCCATTTCCTACCTGTTTAATGCTGCAATTAACAGTAAAAGCGTTGCTCCCCCACCCACCGTGTAGTACACCGCCGGGTCAACAGCTTTCAATCTACTTTTAAGCTCGTCAACAATATTGCCGCCGGTTTCGGGTTGGACCGGTTTTTCGTTGGACTGCTCAGGATCCGGCTGATCAGTTGTAATCGTGACCTCCTGTTCCGGGCTTGGCGGGGGACCTTCATCGGAGGGTGGCGGGGGAATATTTCGATGGTCCAGCTTCATGCCCCCTGACCCTTCAGGATCGCCAGATGATCCACCTGAGCTATCGCTGCCCTTGCCCGCGGATTCATCGTTGGACTCTTCTGAATCCGGATCGGAAGTGGTAATCGTCAGTTTCGGTTCCGGACCTGGTGGCGGCCCCTCATCGGTTGGCGGCGGGGGGATATTTCGATGGTCCAGCCGTCTGCCTGCCGACCCGGAGGAGCCACCTGATCGATCATTCCTGTCGCTTTTGGACCTGCCATCGCCGCGGGAAATTCGTACCGGTTCAAACGTTCTAAGACGGGCTCTTGTCCTGCTTGTCATTCCCAATTCCGATTGTTGTTGCTGTGCACCTAATAAGTTACCCATGATCGTTATCCTTGGTTCGTAGATACAATTTGAGAATACAGATAGCCCATCCCACCCATCAGTACCAGCATAGCGGGAATCAACGATTGGGCCTTGTCGAGTCCGAGACTGAGCTCCTTTTTTATCATCTCTGCACGTGCCAGCACATCCCGGCTGTAATCGCCCCCGGTGGTGTAGAAATCGGGATCTATCCCCCGGACGCGGGCGGTATACACGGCATCCGGACCGGCATTGTATGCCGAAAGGGCCTCCTTAATGCTGCCAAACCGGTCGCGCAATTCACTTAGAAACCGGGCACCGTATTGAATCATTTGCTCATGATCGTTCGGGGCTGTAATGGTTGCAAAATGGTGATACCGGTCATCAATTTGCATAATGCCCTTACCGTGCCCATCCCGACCGGTAAAGCCATTATTCCGGTAGTAGCGGTCGGTGCCCATCCCGGTCTCGCGGGAGGCCACGGCCAACAGCACTTCCAGCGGAACCTTCCACCGGCGGGCCGCCCGTCGGAATACCGGGAGTAGTCCGCCTTCCCTGGCCGCCGCCAGCTGGTTCGCTATGTTGGCGGGACTGGCCATCACACAATGATTTCAATGGTGTATTCAATTTGGGCAAACTCCCCGGCAGCGATTGTGATCTGATCGGTGGATTTCAAGGCAGTTCGGGCAATGCAGGCAGAATACATACCATTCGAATGGGCATTGTTTTCTCGATTATTGCCAAACAGGGCAATCTCTCCAATGGTTATGGAATTGCCGGTTCGGTTCTCTACAATACGATTCACCTTAAAGTAGGCTTTGTTGCTTGCGGTATCCCGGACTACTTCCTCAACGTTCATTCCGTAATACCACAGCTGCCCGGCTCCATCCCCATGGGCAATCGGGCCTTTGCAGTCGGTATCGGTCATCGAAACGTAGGTGTTATCGGTTCCAACTCGTATGCCAAAATCATAGGCTTTGCCGGTCTGTGAGGCTGCATCCCCACCCATGTGTCCTGAAGGCACAGCCATATTGAACACAAATCCTTGTGTGTTGTTACCACCTACTGCCATGCTTCGTATATCATACATGAAATTTTGTATAAAGCCACCGTTGGTGCCATCTGTCTCGGTGTCTTGGGTATCGGGGGACAGTTGAATTACCAGCTCATAATCAACGGTGAGCGTTTTACCGGCTGGAATCGTTACTGACGAACCCAAGGTGTCTCGTACCATCAGTAAGCCGGGGAAATTTACCCCTTCAAAATCGCCATTGTTGTTATAATCACTGCCCTGTGAAGTGATTCCAATTTCGCTTACCGTTATATCGGTCGTCCCTTGATTAGTAAAAGGCTTGGAAATAGTGAACCGACTGCTGGGCTTGTCGGTTACTATGGCACTAATGCTACGTGATCCATGCGAGAGCTGACCGTCGTTACTCCCATGCGGTATACGGTCTTTCAGGTAGTAGTCGTTCACATGAGTAGCATCTGAATTTGCGCCTACTATAACCTGCCAATGCTGCAATAACTCTCCCCAATATTCCCCGTCGTTCCCCATCCGCATAGGATACCAGTCTCGAAAGCCCATAACATGGGCTTTTCCTCCACTCGTATAGGCTCCATTACCGGCAACCGGGTTGCCATCCAAATCGTAAAGCTTTAACTGGTCGCTATCCACCTTGACGCCAGTAAAGTATCCGTTGGCAGCAGTATTGCCCTGAACGCCCCAAATCCAGATTATGTCCTCGTTGTCCTGCCAATTGGTAAGGAAATCAGTTTCGGTAAGGTTGACCTCAATAGGGCTTGCGTTGCTGGCATTGTCAATGCCGGTGGGTGGCTCGGTGATGCCATAAGCATTGTGGGGTGCCATCGGCTTTGGAACATTTACGTAACCTCCATGAAACAGGGCTTGAAGCAGGTGAGGGAAGTTCCCAACAAAGCTGTCACACTTGAAGCGTTGCAGCTCCTGCCCATCCATCTTGATTGAGGCGTACAGGTCGAGTCCTTGCAGTTCTTTGCCAACGGTTAAGGTATTTTGAAGCTTCTTCATGGTCATGCTACTGTCGTATTAATATTGGTTTCAAAAGTGGTTGTTTGATTGGCAGTGCCACCGGTGGGGATCAGGGGTTTGGTGGCATCGTGCACCAGGGTTACCTCCGCGCTGCCTTCGGGGGTGGCGTTGGCATGGGGATCAGAGCTGGGCCCGGAAACCGTCGCAAAAGAGCTTTTGGTCGGTTGGACCTGTTGAATGGCTGCCTGCAGCCTGGCCCCCTCCGAACTGGTGGCAAGTTTCGAGGTCACATACACGCTGTAGACCGGGCTTACCAGCTCCTTACCCGCCCGATTTTGGCTGCGAACGCGAAAGTAGTGGGTGGTATCCACGTAGGTCTGTGGAAAGTAGACCTCGTGCATGATCGTGTAGATTCGTTGCCCCTGGTCATCAATAGGAATGGACGTTTGGTTGGGAACCGTATCATCCTCAATGCCGTAATCGATCTGCTCGGTCGCGGGCTCTCCGGAGGACCAGCTGACGAGCAATGAACCATCTTTGATCATGGCCGAAACCACATAGAGGTCGAACCCCAGAGTATTGCCGCCCGATGGAGGATAAAACCGGCTCATACCGCTACCTCCTTGCTGAGCTCCGTGATCATCGCCCTGCTGTCGGCCGGGGCTCCTTGTTCCCAAACACCCCAAAGCTCCCCTTTATAGGTTTCAAGCAAGGTATCCTGGTCCAAAATCAGGTGATCGTTTCCGGGTATGTAAAAGCTGTAGAAAGTCTCCCCGACCTGGACCTCATCGTTGCTTAATGCCAAATAGAGCGCCGATCCGCTGTTGTTATGGATGACCAGCCCCACGCGGTTGGCGTTACGCTGGACAAACCGCTGCGGGTCGTTGTTGCCAATCGTAATGGGGACGATCAGAGAGGTGACCTCCCCGCCGGCCCCGGTTTGCCGGCTCAGTAGCTGCTGGATGGTTTTCAGCTGGTCCAGCTGCTGGCACAGGATCTGGTATTTTGCATTCGTCATATCCTACTCCTTTGGGTTAGATTCGATAGCATTCGGCGAGGAAGCTCACCTGGTGAGCACTGGCCCCGCTGTTGGTCACAAACAGATCGAAGGGGGTGTGCGCCTGCAGGGTCCGCGGCAGGATGATATCCTTGTCACGGAACTCATCGTTGAGCTGCTGCAGAAACACTTCGGGTTTAATGCGGGTCCTCCCCTGGCGAATAGACAGGCGTATTTCGCTATCGGTGCCGGTCGTGCTGGCGGCCATGCGGTACAGGCGCAGCTTGTAGGCCGGGAGGTTCACCGAAAACCGCTGCTGCCCAACGCCTGCATTGATCGTTTCGGTGATGTAGACAAATTCCGGCTCGGGGAATTTGACTCCATTCGCCCTGTAGGAAGCTTGTTTCTTGTGCAGGTGTGCGCTGTCATACCCCACCAGCGAAAAATTTACCTGGTGATCGGAAGAATCGTTGTTGGTGAGCGTGACGATCACTTCCGTACCGCGCTCTATAACGATAGCACCGCGGAGCGATCGCGCTAAAAACAGGTTCCGCAAGGTCTCCAGTTGTACGTCTTCAAATCGTTTGTCCCGGCCGTTGTTAAAGGCCACCGTTGCGGTAATCTGTGACAGGCCACTGCCGCCCGGCAGCATCCGGTTTACGCCGTAGGCATTGCCGTTCAGGCCGGTAAATATCAGGGTGTTTGTTTTCCCTGATTCAATCGTAATAGTCTTGGAGGGCGTGTAATATTGTGCCTGCTGTAAAAGCTGTTCTAACTGGGTATTCATGATATTCGTCGTCGGTTATTAAATGAATCGCAGGAATAAAACCTGCCTGCCAGATGCACGCTGGCAGGCAGGCCGAAAGGATGGCAAGCGGGCTTAGCCGTTCGCACTGCGGAATGCGTTGCGGTAGCGGTTCAGCTGCTGATCGTCTACCTGCGCCAGGGTGAACTGGGCGGTAATTCGCCAGACGGCCGGGGGTATAGTCGGCCGCGCTGGGCAGCTTCGACCCATCGTTGAAGACGATATCAAAGGTGAACGACTCGTTTTTGGTCAGGTAAAACAGGTCGGGCACGCGACGGGGGCCGGTCGCCTCTACTGTTACCATCGTACGGGAAAGCACGCTGGGTGCGGTTGCCCCGTCATTGGTGATGGCAATCTGCCCGCGGGATTGCGAGAAGTTCATGTAGTCGCTGACCGGCTGCAGGATGCGCTCGGTGCGGCCGCCGTTGGTCTCGACCAGTACGGTGGCATCTTTCAGGATATTGGCAATTTCCACCGGGTTCACCTTACCGGCATCGTCTTCCAGGATGATGTGGGAGGTCAGGTTCAGCGAAAGGTCAAGCACAATGTGGTTGTGATTGCCCTGGAATGGGTTTTTCACATAGTTTCGCTGCGATTCATCCCGGGTGGGCTGGGGAGGGAACAGCGAAAGCTTTGAGGTGGCCCCGTCAATTTCACGGGTATCAAAGCGTTTAATAATTTCTACGTCGGAAGGTAATGCTGGAATATTCTTGTACTTAGACATAGGGAGTTCCTCTTCGTCTAGTTGTGTGTTTCGGTTAACTCCCAACAGCCAACCGAATCAACTCCACGTCTAAGTAGTATTACATGCTTCGGGTTAAGCGGCCCACGCCTCCCCGCCTTCGAAGGATTCCGAAAAATCAGAATCTTGCAGCAGGTGCGATTCGCCCGTGGCAAATCCACCGCCACTTTCCGGCAGAGCTGGTGAGGCCATCTTGCCTTGGTCAATATTGGCCTTGGCCACCCTGTTCCCCTCTTTGTCATACAGATAGCCGTCGGGTTTCAGGATTAGGTCCATCTCCCCGACCGTGGCACCGTCAGACATCCCGCCGGGGGCTACGCCCTCAATCAGTTTGTCGGAAAGTCCGTTGGCGCTAGCCAGGACCATACCACCGGCAACACCTTGCCAGATGGCACTGTTCTTGTCGGCATACATCGATACACCAATACCGGCAACGCCGGGCCCGATAATCATCAACCATTCTCTGGCCCATTGCGGGAGGTTGACCGGAATCTGTTTTAACAGATACTGGGCCCCTTTAACGGTACCGGTTGCTGCGAGCGCGGCCAGTCCAAATTCGGTGAACAGGTTCTTGCCCGTATCTACAAAATCATCTGCTGCGTTCTTTCGTGACATAAATCGTCCTTTTTTGTCTCGTTTGCGTTTAAATTTTCCCATTTTCCTGCTGGATTTAGTTGGATTTTGGACCACTAATTCCGCCGGATTGTCGACCGTGTCAACATCCTCCGGAGCTGGGTTTTTCGCATACACTTTCATGCGATCTCCTGTTAAAAGGTTTTTATTGGTTCGCTTCGACGTTCTTAGTTCAACAATCCGCGGCCATTCCAATCAATGTTGCCCACAATCAAGATATCGCCCTTCACAACCGCCGGTCGCTTGCCAGCATCAAATTCATGTACGTAGTGGTTTATTTTTCCTTCTTCGTCGCCGGGCTGGATCACTTTATCAGAGGCATACCAGATTTTTTGAGCTGTCCCGACCGGGTGCGCGGGTTTATCGGCGGGCCAGTCGATCTCAAAATCAGTCTCGTCGGCCTCGTAGTTATGCCATTCCTCGTATCCGGCCACAGCCGCCTCGGACTCTACCATGTTAGCCACTTCGCGCACGCGATATTCGGGTACGACAAACAGTTTATCCTCACTGACAAATGTGGGAAACGCCCCTTGTAACCCTTTGGTTCTGCGGCCATCATCAATGGTAATTTTTTCGGTGGTACCGATATAGATCAGCGGCTCATCGGGGTTATCCCGCACCTGCTCAAACAGGGAAAGAGTAGGCGTTTCCTGCCGATCCGGGACAAATCGTTTCACGTCGGCCGCAATATTTTCTTTGCGTCCCGTGCGGGTGTTTTTGATGATAAAATCGTCGCCTTTGGTGCCGATAACTTCAAATTTATCAGTATCGTAGAAATCCCGGATAATGTCGCCGGTTTCAAATTCCGATACGGGCAACAGTGTTACTTGATCACCGCTGGGATTAATTCGCATTCGTTTTACAAACGCATCTTCAAATGCTTGCGGCGGGGAAACCTTATCGATGGGATTAAACAGATCCTCTTTGCCGTTTACTTTCCACTGGTACATGCGGAACCCGTCGCGAATACCTTTCTGGGTCGTCTGATCCAGCAGGAATTGGGCCAGTTGGGCTTCCTGCTCGGTAAAACGGTCGGTATTGGCACCGGTAAAGGCGTCGGATTGATTCATAAAATCGTCAACGGTATCGATGCCGTCGGTACGTTGCACCTGGGCAACAATCTCAACGGCTTTTTGAATCGTTGGCGCGATATCGGCCTCGGTATCAATAAAGGGGATGATATTCCCGTAACTGCGTTCCAGTCCGGCTTTTTGGGTATGCTTTAGATTCATAAAGTGCTGCAACGCCTGTTTGTTTTCTTCGGAATCAAACACGAGCCCTGCAAATACCGACCGCAAAAAGTCTTTGCCCTCACTGGTAAGGCCATTATCCTCGACAAGTCCCTGCCGGTCTACATCGTTGATCTGATCTAAAATGCGCATTCCCACATCGTCGATCACCTCACCGATTGTTTCACCGGATGAATCATTAATCAGGTTGCCAATCGCTTGTTTTCGATCTTTCGGCAGGTTCCGGATATAGGCTTTGCCCTGGTCAACCTTGCTCATTTTGGCCTGGGAGGTATCAACGACATTGCCAAGCTCAATGGCCCGATCTTCGGAAACATCCAGCACGCGAACCAGTACCGGTTGCTTGAAATTCTTTATTTCGGGTTTAGATAAGCCCCAATTACCGGCATGATCTATCAAATACTGCTTATATTTTTTGGCGTTTTGGGGATGCTCGTCGTAGGCAATTTTTAGCGCAATGCCTCGGCCGTTGCCCTGAATTACCTGTCCGTCGGGCAGCACGGTTGAAGCACCGTTGAACGCTAAATTCCCCTTTGTTATAGACGTCGGATTCAGGTTTTGTGCGATAAATTTCGGCTGGTTGCACAACGCATCTAAGCTGCGATCCCGCGGCTGTCCCTTGCTTATTTTATGCTTGCTGTTGGGACTGCAATCTTTGTTGTGGGACGGGATCACGTCTGCCACTTCCATAATTGCATAATAGCCTTGCTCCTGGATGGAGCCGTCCGCCTTAAAATCAACCGTGGTTTCGTTGCCTAATACAAAATTACCTTTGGGCTTGGATGTGTTGGATTCATTGCTACCGGAATCCTTCTCAGATGTATTGGATTCGTTACCGGTAGATGCTACATCGGCCGCCTGTCGTTTCCCATCTGAGAACTCACCGGCAATCTCTTTGGCAACGTCAAGGCGATAGGCTGTTTTCTTGGCAGCCCAAAACGGTTGTTTCCCGTTGGGGGTGTAGAAAAAGAACCCCGCTTTTTTCAGCTTGTCGCGTACCGTTTGGGGTGGTGCATCGGAAAAACGAATCTCAATACCGTCTTTTTTATCGTTGGTTTTGGCATTGGTGGTAACCAAACATTTGGTATCGGTTTCGGGATTGGTGCGCTGAACTTTTACATCAGCTCGATACGCCGGTACCCCGTCGGCATCCCGATCCAAAATATAGTCGGCGGCCTCCTGGGACCGGCTGGCCGCACGGAAAAAGAACTTGTTATGCTCTTTCATAGCTTCAACAAGTCGCTCGTTCCAGCTTTTAAGATAGGCTGCGCTTTGCTCCCGTGTTTTAAACAGGATTCCGGCCTCGGCTGACAAGTAAGCAGCACCCATTTCCGCAACCAATTCTTCAAAAGCGTATTTCTCATCTCCAAACTGTTTCCCGAACTCCCGATCCAGGCGGCTTTTATGACCGGTAGAATGGATAGATTCGTGAAACAGGGTAGAATAGTAGTATTGCGGTTCATCATACGAGCCAAACTTCGGCATGTTGATAAAGTCCTTTCTGCGATTGTAATAGGGCTTTTGCTCATCATGCCTTAATTCGGGCTTGTTGGGATAGCTCTGAAATATTTGCTCCGCAATGTCGATTTTATGTTCATCGGATAATTTTTCTGCATCAAAATCGCCGCCAAAGTCGATTCCTTCGATATCCTCACCGTTGAATACCGAATAGTATTTAACGATGGGTATAACCGACTGGTCAGCGATTTCCTCTGCGGTAAAAACGCCGCCGTACTGGCCACCGGCCTCTTTCATCAGATTGATTTGACTGCTATGATCGTTTAGCCAATCGATAAATTTATCCCGATCATAGGTGCCAAACTCCAATGTGGGATCGTCCTGCTCATATTTATAAAGCAGGGTAAAAAAGAACGCCTTTTGTGCTACGGCTCCCTTTTTAACTTTCCCGCCCAATTCTTCTACCTGGTTAAAGGTCAAGTAATAGGGATTCTTAAAAGACCCTTCGACTAATTTCTTTTTGCCCTCGATGCGGATCCACTTAAAGAAATTGAGCATAACCCAATTGATACCGCGATACGGTTTTTTGGAAGCAAAATTGGTAGCCATCCCGTGATCAAAGCCGGTACCATATCGTTTTTGCCAGGGCAATGTTTCGTTTTCTTCAATAACCGAAATAATGCTGTCGGTGATCATATCGTAGATATCGTCCGGCTCAACGCCGCGGTTTTCCCGCAATACCTCATCGGGATTTTCGATATACTCAATACCATATAAGAGATCTTCGTCGGCGGGATTGAGACGCCTGTTAGGTTCCGGTCGATCCGAACCATACTCAGGCGTATCCCATATTTCTTTTGCTTTTTCAGCTTTACGGGGATAATTCTTTTTAAGCCATTTTTTAAACCGGCCAAAATCGGAGCTCCCGTATGTATCACCTCGGAAATGCTCTTTTATTACCAAATTGTCATGCCGTTCATCAGAATTGGTTTCGGCCTTATCGGGATTCTCTCGTTTCCCCCGCTCAAAAACCACCTCCATCGAGCGCGGTGTTTCCTCAAAACGATTTTTTTCGGTTTCGGCCACCCCGTCGCACACCTTGATCTCGATATCCGGCATGTGCACCATCATCGTATTACCTTTATAATTGCCGTCTTTGGTAGCATGGAGGATATACCAAAGCATCACATTTTGATCTTTGCACCAATCATGGAAAGCTTCAAATTCTGCTAACTTCACATATCCCATGCTGGCCGAATCCAATACCACAAATTTCGACTTGCTGTATTTGACGGCGGCTTTCAGATCCTCAAGTCCTTCAAAATCAGTCACCATTAAATCGGGATGTTCAGCGCCCAGCCGTTTTATTTTACCTTGCATCGAAGGCCCCGGACCTTCCTCACTGCTGCAGTAAATCCCTTTGCCCAACTCGTTGGCAAGTACGTATGCAAGGTCAACGGCCATCGTGGATTTTCCACTTCCTTTCGGTCCCCAAATAGCGCCGGAGACGTCCATAGGAATCTTACCTAACATTGGCCCATAGGGGGCGGGTAGTGTTATACCCGTGAATTTTTTTTCTGCAAGTTCAGCGGTACTAATCATGGTTAGCTATTCCTGTAATTTTTAATGGCTAATATGGATCCTGCCGCTATAATAGTACCGGCGATTAATCCAGGTACATTATGTTTGATCAGATCACCAAGTTTTTCTTCCAGCCTCGGGCCGCTGTCGTTGATTATCCGTTCGATATCCACCTGGTCGAAATACCGGTCAATTTCCACCTCGCCCTGGCGATAGGCCTCACGCAACCGGCCGCTGTCCTTCGCATAATCGGCCCAAATCAGGGTATTGGTAATCAGCTGCCCGCGGTTCCCTTCGCTGAGCCGGTCCGCCTGACGCGCGATCCAGCTTAAAAACCCATCCTCTCCCCACGGCCGGTCGGCAAGGGGAATGGTCTCCTCTGAAATAATTTCCGCTTCTTCTATCTCACCTAACGAGTGATTCATCCTGTCAGCTTCTTTTTAAGGGTTGTGGGTGCCACGGCGTCCATCTTGGTAGAGACAAACCGCTTGATCGCATCGCCATTTTTCCAGACCAGGTAGGCGGCCAGGCTCACCCCTACCAGCATGGTTACGCTTCCGACCGTGCTGCGCAGATTGCTAAACAGCGGATTTTGAAAACTTTTGAATACCGATTCCGGTTCGGTGATCACGCCTGCCTTATACAGCTCATCCTGGGAGGCATTGAACCGCATCGGCTCCGATTGGGCGACCATTTCAACCTCTCCGTTTTTAACCCTCTGCAGCGTGGTGCGGTCCTCAAACAACTCCTGCGTGCCGCCTTTGTAGATCTCAAACCGTACCCAGTCGGTTGGTCCCGCCCGAAACTCCGGGCTGAACGTGAGCGTAGCCTCCCCCCGACAGCCGCGGAAGGCATCGGTACGCACAAAAGAGGATCCCAATATCTTGTCCTGGTGCTGGTATAGCCCGCGGGCCACCACAAACGCATCGAGGCAGGCAAAGGGCGTGCGCCAGAAATCGCCCCCGGAGCGGAAGGTTTGCACCTCTATTTTTACCGAAAACGGCACGCCCCGGGGTGGCTGCCCCTGCTTGGGAAATCGCTCAAGGATATTTACGGTGGCAAAATCGCTGTTAATCACATCAGCAAGGCCACCGGATCGCCGTTCAGCGTCCGCCAGCGTGGGAGCCCCCACATATCCTGTACGTGCTTGATTCATTATTCGAGTGCTTTTCCTATGAGATAGATAGCTGTGATCGTCCCACCGGTATACAGTCCATATCGCTTGATCCTTTCCCAGGGAATACCGGCCAGGGGATCCTGCTCGGCCGTCGGAGTCGTGCTGGTATCGGGCCTCGCTTCGGCGGTGTCTTTACCAAGGCTTTTGACGGCCCCGAAAATGGTTTCCACCGCGTTTTGGAACTTCTCCTCGCTTACTTTCCCGCCGCCAATCGGCTCAAGGTCGATAATCCGGACGTCTTCGGTTGGTTGCTGCATAGCTGGGGCTTATTGGTTTCGTCTTCCAAGGACATAGATGCCGAAAAGTCCGGCAGCGGCCCACGGGAGCCAATCCTTGTTGGCCTGGGCCCACGAGCGAACGGCCCCTATTACCGACAGGTTCTCACCGGCTTTCAGCTTCTCGCACGGTGTCTTGCTCTGGCTGCCAGCATCGCCGTCGGAAAGTAAATTCGTGTTTGCGGGTATGGGATCTTTTTGATCTAAATACATGGTAGTAGCTGATTAATTTGATAATGCGGCGGCTGTACCCAACGCAAGCAAGGTGAGCCCGCCAAGGGTTATATAACTCATGTTCCTGGACATCCCGGGGATAAGGCCCTGGGATACAGGCGTCTGCTGATCCTGCTGGCCCGATGGTTGCGTATCGGTTTGGGCCCCTGTTTGGCCAGGCGATTGGTCATTGGGTGGTTGAGACTGCTGCCCGTTTTGCCCGCCCGTTTGACCGGAGGCGGGCAGCGAACCGTTGGGGTCGGCCGGTTCTGTAGCGGGACTGCCATCGTTTTTTGTAATCGATGCCTGGTACTGCTGCTTGAATTCCTGGTATTTGTTTTTCTGATACGCCCGCACTTTTTCTTGCAGCCATCCTTCAATGCGATCGAGAAATCGCTGGTGCTGTGGGGCTACATTTTTGTGCTTGCAATCTTTCCCACCCCGGTGAAACCGGGCCATTGCCGCCGGGGTTGGCGAAATGCGACTGGTACTTGTCCCGGTAGAACGGATGAACTCGGCCCGTTCGGCCCGGGTCGTATATTTCTCCAATGCTTCGCGCAATCGTTTCTCGGTTTGCATCTTGGTAAAACTGCAATCACCACCCCCGAAAATAAATCCAAGGGTATGTTCTGATTCCGCTTGATTCTGATATCCTAGCAGGTTTCCCATGAGAGCCCCTTAATTTTTAATAAACTTGTTATACCCGGCATAAGCAGCGGTGCCCACACCAAGCGCCCCAATACCATATAGCACATATTTCAGCGGAGGAGCCAGGCTGGCCGTTGCCACGCTCATGTTGGCCGGTAGCCCGGACCCGGAATGGGGGTGTGACGGTTCCAGCTCCCCGCGGCGTTGCGCGATACGTTTGGGCAACTGGTTTAAAAATTGCCGGTCGCCCGGCGATACGTTCTTATGCTTGCAATCTTTCCCACCTACAAAGAAATGGGCCATATCTTTCGGAGTCGGGGAGATGCTTGATTCGGCCACACCGACAAGTTCCTGCCGGTCGCTGTAGTTCAGGTACTGCGCAATCTGTTGCTCCATCTGTTGGCGTTTCTGCCGATCAGAGCCCGAACAACTGCTGCCGCCAAAAATTTTGGGAATAATGCTCGTTGCAGCCGTCGTAGCGGCGGTGATAGTTCCCGGTTCAATCCCCAGTCCGGCCTCCTGGAGTCGATCTCCAACATCCAGAGGTTCTTGCTGTCCAATTAAAGCGCCCATAATGTGTCGGTTTGGTTATAAATTTCTGCGTTCCCAACAGATCACCGTCAACACACTACATTGACCGGTTTCGGCATCGCCACCAGGAAAGTGCCAGGGCCCCGGCCAGTAATACAACCCCGGTTAATTTCCAATATGTTATTCCGGGGATACCGGAAAGCCCGTCCCCCGAGCACCGGCACCCGTGTAAGGAATCATGTAGTGGATCCCCCAACGGAATGGTCCTGGAGGCAAATATCTGGTGGTCTTTCAGCCCGTCCCCCGCCTGGGTGTGCAGGGTCGGGTCAAACGGCTTCCATTGCCCGTCTGCTTTATATTCCAGGTACACGTGCGAATAGGCGTTCGGTTTGCCTGGATCGGCCTTCACTACTTTGAACCGCGTGGGGATGCCGATACTGCTTAACAGGGTGGCCGCGGCAATACTTTGGTCATCACAATCTCCATATCCGTATTTCAAGCCCTCTCTTTTTTCCAATGTTCTGATCGGGGACTGCAGCCACTCGATATCGTGGGGATCCCGAACGTAGGCTACATTCTTTTTCATCCACTGGTACACGGCATCCGCAATATTGTGGAAATTTCGTCGGTCCGGCAGCCCCGTCCGTATATCTCTGGGAGTACCTGCCGTTATTTTAACCGCCCAATCCCGAATTTTGGGATGGCCCTTGTATTTCTCAACCATCTCCCTCATACGTTCCAACACCCCATTTAATCCCGGATAGGGCAACCGCTCCAATGTTGGGGAGTTCGCGGGCCGTACGCTCCCGGTCCCTCCCGCTAGTCGTGGCGTTGACCGCTGACTGTTGGGATGTTCTGTAGTATGTTGTTGAGCTAACAGGGGCATCTATGATTCTTTCAGTTTCTGCTTGAATACATCGAGGATCTTCACTAAAAACTCTCTTTGCGGCTTGGTCACCGTAATATCATATTTGCTGATTAGCAGGTTAGCTGCCGCTTCGGCGGGTACAAACTTCAGGTTGCTGGCCGCCCCGTCGAACTGCTCAAGAATCGGTTTGATCGTTGCGGCGGCTTTTTCGGCTGTAATGGAATTAGAAATAGCAAATTCCACCAACTGTTTGGAAATGCCGATCCACATGCCAGGCTGAATTTCCATGCCGTTGGATTCAAGGTGCTTAACGCCCTGTAGCACCATGTTCCCCAATTGCTCTGCGGCGGGCTGGCCGTGCAACATCGACGAGGCCGCATTCTGTATTACCTGGGATGAAAACTGTTGTAACATATGCTGCATTTGATTCGGGGTAGATTGTTGGTTGGGTTCTTCGGGGGAAGGGTCTTGTTCTTCGGCGGGCGGGCGGGGTTGCCGAGAGGGTTGCTCCTGTGGAGACTGTTGAGGATTGACTCTTCCGTTGAGGGCCGCCGGTTGCCCCTGTTGCGGCATCGTTCCGCCAAACAACTTATTCATAAGGGGTGCCAGCATCTTCACCGTGTCGGGATCTTTGGCGGCCTCTTTGATCGTATCGACCAGGCTAAAGCTTTTGTCTGCATCGGCGTACTTGAGTTCCTGCTGGAGCTCAAAGTTTTCGAATTTCAGGTCCTGCATCCGGTCCTTGAGGCGGTCGATCTCGGCCTGTAGTTCCTGCCTGAGAGTGCGCTTGCGGCGTTCGGTCTGCCGATCCAGCTCGGCCAGCTCCTCGGTCAGCTCCCGGACCCGGGCCGATTTGCGGTCCAGCTCGGCCTGCATATTCCGGTTACGATCCTCCAGCAGCCGAATGATCTCCTCGTAGGCCTCGGCCGTCTTTTGCTGGGTACGCTCGGCCATCGGGTCCGGTCGGCCCACTTCGGCTGGTGGGGAGGAAGCGGGCTCGGGCTCCTTCTCTACGGTAAAGGACAGGTTCAGGTGCCGCTCGTCCTGGGTGGTCAGCCGCAGCTCATACTCCCCGGCCCCGTATTTGCGTTCCACATCTTCAATACAGATCGGGTTCCGCTTCGGGATATCCCGGACTTTGCGATAGTGGGCCCCTTTAAGCTTCATGAGCGTGCCGTAAAAGGGATAGTTTTCATAGATCCGCTCAGCGCTCAGGGCCAGCTCCTGGTGCTCGGTGGGATCGACCAGCTCGGACTCATCGAGATACTGCAGGTTGGTTACTGGACCGGACCGGGCCGCCCGTTCGGTGTGGGTTCCGGCCTCGGAGAAGCGCCTGATCGTGGGATTGGGTTCTTCCGTCCGCCCGGAAATGCCGTTTTGTGTGGTAGCTGCCTGGGGGCCCATTCGAAGTACCTGTGGGGTTGCGATTACATGATAACACCTCGAATCTATTTCCCGGTGGGGATACCTTCAACCGGTGCGGACAGCTGCGGAAGGATCTGGCATGATTCCGGAAGGATTTGACACGCCTGTGAACACCTGTGACACAGCTGTGGACGGTGGTGACAGGCTTGCGGACCCATGTGAACACCTGTGGTACCGGTGTGGACTAAAAACAGCTTGAAATTATTGGGGTAATCAATTATTTAAGCTCTACAATATGAACAAGATAAAGGGAGTCGTATGATACAACAGGCTATTCTTGTGTTTAATACCTGGATGTTAATCACCGCACTGATTGTGGCTCTGGTGGTCTACCTGTGGAAAAAAGAAGTATTTCAGTTGGGTAGGTAGGCTGTTATGCAGTAGTGTTATGTCAACTGGAGTTGATATAACACGCTGTAATAACGTGTCAAACAGCGAATAACGAATTTACACGACCCTGATAATCTGTAGCGATAATATTAATATAGGGTAGGCTTGTTTTTATAATTATAAGTTATACCTTTTTTCAAAATGGACCATCAAACAAAAAGTGATATTGAGAGTAATTTCAGGAGAATTGATAAAATCCTGGGCTCTAACATTTTCCATCCATCAAATTCACAGAATCCTTTATTTCAGTCTGCTTTGATAGAATTACTTATTAGAGTTAGAGATTTGATGGCCAAGTCAAGGATCCATGCTGAACGTGTGGATTTTGAAGACGATATAATACAAACTGATAATATTGATGATGTTACAGATTTGATAACATTTATTAGAAATGCTGTTTGCCATATTGACTCTGACAATCATAATCTGGATGAGATAAATGCTAGACTTAGTTTTAATGCCATGTTTGGAAAAGGCTCATTTGCTAAAATCGGTGATGTTGAATTAAAGTCAGATTATGATGATGATGTTTGTTTCTTCTTTGGTGCACAAAAAGTTTATCTAAATCGACATTTAGTTAGAGCTTATAAAGAAGCAAAACAGAATCTTATACCAGAAATGAAAAAGGTATAACCAGCGCATTAAGCGGACAGGCCTCGCCGATTCTTGCCACCCTCTCTTTTTATAGTTAACCTATCATTTTGTAATTAATTCGACACTCCGACGCCTGCAGCTTATGCGCAATGTCGTTATACCAACATATCAAATTATTAGATGTCGTTTCTAGAGCTTTTTGAATTACAAGCTTATTTAGGTAGCCCCGTATTTATTTTTGCTGCCATAATTCTGGTCTTTTACTTAAAAAAAGCCAGTCAGGTAAACTTCTCTTCCATAGCTTTTGTAATATTGTGTTTAATAATTGGCAGCATCTTTCTAGGAGTTGCAGTTTGGGGAAATTGGCCATTCGAAAATTTGGACGTCATGATATTGGAGTTTATCAATTTACCTGCTTTAATAGCTTGTATTATAAATGTTCCACTTTGCATCTGGCTATTTTCAAATAAGGAGAAAAAGTTGGTATAACCACGGCATCAAGCGGACGCAACTCGCCCCGGCCTTGCTTGATTTAAAGTTTTAAGCTACAATGTAATTCATCAACAATTTCGGGGAACGCATTGCGCCGCTTATCCCGTAGGCCGTTAGGTACCTTGGCAAATTTTAAATTCATCTATTGATAAAAATTAATGTCAAACTCTATACCATACCTTACATCAGGGCAAACAGAACAGATAGCAAAAATTTTAGGTGACACCGAAGAAGGCCTAACGGGAAGCCAAATTGGTCAATTACTAAGCCAAGCTCGTATAAAAGATGTTGATCCAAAGAATACAAAATGGAAAAGGCTTTTTAATGCATTCGCAAATTGTCAAAACAAAGCTGGCAACAGCACCTGTGTTTTCAATTTTATTCATTATGCACTTGAACCATCAAGATATGTAGGGCGAAAGGACGTATTTAAAAAAAGACAGGAAGAAATTAATAATGTTCTTGCCTTTGTAGGCTTTCGATTTTCGGACAATGGAAAGTTTGTCAGAACTTCAAAAGCAAAATCTTTATCAGAGGCCGAGAAAAGAGCAAGTCAACTTCGTGAAAAACTTCAAGATCGAGATGTACATAAAGATGTCCTGAAATTTTGTAAAGCTGAATTATTAGAGGATAACTATTTTCATGCTGTTCTTGAAGCAACCAAGAGTATTGCTTCAAAGTTGAGAGAAAAATCAGGTCTTGATCTTGATGGGAGTAAGTTAGTTGATGCGACTTTAGGTAGTTCATCACCAATAGTCCTAATAAATAGCTTTCAAACCAAGTCTGAAAAAAGTGAACAAAAGGGATTTCTAAATCTAGTTAAAGGGCTATTCGGGACATTCAGAAACCCTACAGCACATGAAGCAAGAATAGAATGGGCTATGGATGAAGCCGATGCTTTAGATCTGTTAGTTACTGCATCCTATGTTCATCGTAGAATTGATAATTCAAACTAAAATCCAAAGGTACCTAACCTGCGCATTAACTCGGACGCACCTCGCCAATTCTCTGCCCCTCTTGGTTTTAAGTCTCTTCTTTCGTTAGTTGCTAATTCAACATCAATCCGTGCGCCGGTTATGCGCAATGTCGTTATGTTTTTATCCTCAACCTGGTACATCTAAAATAAAACTATTATAGAATAGAGAATGGGTACACGAACTTACAATGAAGTCCTAGAGTACTTAGATAGTACAGATCGAGATATCCACCTACTCTTGGGAAATGGTTTTAGCATGGCCTATGATCCAGATATTTTCTCCTATAATGCTCTTCATAAGTTCATAGAACAAATAGATGATGAATTATTGTCAAAACTATTTGATATAGTTAATACAAAAGATTTCGAGTTAGTCATGCAGCAGCTCGACAATTTTAATGAATTGATAGAATTATTTGGTTCTGATAAAAAACTAAAAACTCATACTACGAGAGCGATTCAAAGATTACAAGAGAGTTTACTTGAAGCTATTCAGGATCTACATCCTGAACATGTTTTCAAAATCTCAGAAGATGAAAGTAAGTCTGCTGCAGATTTTTTAAGCTTCTATACTAATCATAATGGTAACGTATTTACAACAAATTATGACTTGTTACTCTATTGGGTTTTAATGAGAAATAGTATTGCAAATTCTACCGATGGATTTGGGCGTGATTTACTTAATCCAGAGGATGAATATATACCAGAAGATGAACTAGAGTATTCTAAACTTAGATGGGGAAAAAATAAAGAAAATCAAAATATTCATTACGTTCACGGAACATTACCATTTTTTGATACGGGTATCCATATCGAGAAGGAGGAGTATACCACAACACGATATCTGCTAGAAAATGTAAAAGCCAGATTGGATAGAAAGGAATATCCCATATTTGTAACTGCTGGATCAGGCAAAGAAAAATTAACACATATATTACACAACAGATACCTCACTTATTGCTATGAGAGTTTATGTAATATTTCTGGATCGTTAGTAACTTTTGGATTCAATTTTGGAGAAAATGATAAACACATAATTGATGCAATAAATAAAGCTAGCAAGCAGGGTAAACAAGTTCCACCCAGATTGTGGAGTGTTTACATCGGCACATACTCTGATGAAGATAGAAGACATATTGAGAGTATTAGAGAAGATTTCAAATGTAAAGTCACAATTTGGGATGCTAAAACAGCCAAAGTCTGGAGATAAAACATAACCCGCGCATTAAGCGGACAGGCCTCGCCCTTTCTTGCCCGCCTCACTTTTTATGGTTACAATTTCATTTCTAAACAATTTCAACACATTGGCGCCTGCAGCTTATGCGCAAGGTCGTTATACGGCAGAAATGGAGCGTCTGCTATTAGTGTCAATATGGAGTAAATGCCTAATTGGATCGATATATATTTATATATCGATCTTGTCATGTTCTTGATACGTTGTTTAACTTGTACATCATTGGTGCACTCATAGAGTTAATTTGAAATCTGATGAATACTTTAAATAAAACACATTTTGAGGTTCTGAAAGAGAGGTTTCTTAACCACCGAGTTGGTGTTGCTATTGCATCCATTCTAGTAATAATTGGTGGAATTTCTGCTTTTTTATCCAATGTATATAATATTAGGAATAGATTATTCCCGAGTTATGATTTGGCTATTTCAGCTAACATAAACCAAAATGTAGATGAATTCGAAAAAGTCCCATTGAAGCTTGAAGTGATACTTTCTGGTGACGCTGGAAAGGTTGTAGACGATGCCACGATCACGTTGGAAATTTTAGATGCTAATGGTCACCCGATGAATTTAGCACAATCGTCCCAGGCTTTCATCTTGCCAGAAGAACCAATTCAGGTGCCACCTCTGACTCCGGAAGCACCACAGAGGGAAATTGAGCTCTCAATAACTCCGCAACGGTCTGGATCTTATACTATTGTCGCGAGAGTCTCGGCGGGCGGACACGTATCACAAACTCACTCGCGTATTTCAGTCTTACGGCGAGAAATAGCAACACTTCAGCAGGCGGCTCCCGAAAATGCACCTCTGCTAGTGGTAGATGAGGGAATCGCAAAATCCGAAATTCCTCTTGCTGAATTAGATTTACTCCGAATATTGATACCTGAACACATTGATGATTTAGGATATTTCAATTCTACTTTGTGGCTTGAAAAAACGGCTGTCTTAGCTGCTGGAGGGGTGACGTGGAGAGTTTCTAGTATCCATAATTTTGGCGACATCATAGGTGAAATATCTCGTTTTGAAAAAGCAATTGAAAACCCACAGCTTTATAGCGACTCGTACGAATTACAAACTCACTTAGCCGACCCTTCGCCTTTGGTACTAGTCGGAGATTCGTGGTACGAATTGTCTATCATCGGGGGGCAGCGAATTGGGTTTGTAGAACGAGAAGAGACCTGTTCACAGTTACATGGCGTATTTGCAGGAAAGGCTCCGATCGATAGCACAGGTAGACTATATCAAGGTCAAGTAATGGGCAAGAGATGGTTATTCAATAAAGTGGATTTGGAAATAATTGAAGGACCTTGGGATTGCGGTGCCACTGGTATGATTTGTTCGTATATAATCCAGATCAACGGTGAGCCGAATTTAGTGAGTTTCAGTAATTCACCAGCACACAAGTTTGTAGATAAGTTTCCCGTACGAATCGAACACGAAGGAGGACATGTCATTAAGGTTCACAAGAGTCCTATTTCTGTAGAATTATGCAAACCAATGGAGAGATTCTAAACCTCGATGCTGTGGTCGTAAATTGTCCTCTTCAATCTATTTATACCTCTTGAGCTCACATAAATGCGCCGCATAACCAGCGCATTAAGCGGACACGCCTCGCCGGGGCTTGCCAACTTCTGGCTTTTTAGCTCATCGTTCATTATTTATCAACTCAACATTCATTCGCGTGCAGCTTATGCGCAATGTCGTTAGCCATACTAATTTCTAAATCCTATTTATCAAATCCATGAAGTTAGATTTTATTGATTGGCTCAAAAGACAAAACTTTGATTCGGAAGTGATAAATCTTTTTGAGGAAGCGAGTAAATGTTATAAAACTCAGGCCTATCATGCAGCTCTGTTATTCTCTTATTTAGGTTTCCAAAGTATTATTAAAGCTAGAATATTAAATGCTCAGCCCCCCAAAGGATACAAAGAGAATTATTGGGAAAGTATTCAAGAAGATTTATTAGATGATAATAAGTGGGACCATGTTATTTTTGAATCACTTACTAGAAAAAAGCCAGCACCAATATTTATAATTTCAGATGATTTAAGACATCAAATTGAATATTGGAAAAATAGAAGGAATGATTGTGCTCATTTCAAAGACAACTTAATCAATAATTCACATGTTGAGTCATTTTGGGTATTTCTAAGATCAAATTTATCTAAACTAGTTGTTAATGGAAGCAGGGAAAGTTTACTAAACAAAATTGTTGATCACTTTGATTCTAGTTTAACTTCACCTGGTAGTGATTTTCAATATTTGGTAGATGAAATTCCTCATGCAGTCGAAGTAAGACACTTGGAAAATTTTTACAAAGATCTTTTCCAGTTTTTTAAAACTCTACCCCTTTTCCCTTTTGATCCACTCCCACAAGAAGCGATAAAATTTGTTGCTCGAATATTTGAATTAGACTCAGATCCACCCGTAGATAAATTAAAATCTTACCTTAAAAATGATCTCGAATCTTTAACTTCCTTGCTGGACTACAATCCACAACTTATTGTCTATTTTAGTGGAAACGATACTTTTATTAGAAAATATTGGTATGATCACATAGACAAATCAAAGAAGGTATTTGAGATCCTTTCAGCCATGTTATCTCATAATTTAATACCGGATGGTGAGAAAAAGGAGGCTATAAAACATATAATTAAAAAAACTGGCCTCGGCACTCCATCAAAAGATAATCATCCTATTCTAGAGCAATTCGGATTTTTTGAAGAATTCAAAAAAATTGCTTTCGAAGATGAAAAAATATGGAGTTTTAATTGGAGCAATTCTAACTACAACCTAGTTGTTTATTATTTGCAAAACTTTGAAATAGACGAAGTAGTTGCGAAAGCACTTTCAAATAATTTTTCAAATGATAATTTTCCATTTGAATTAAGAGATGCATTAAATAGATTTTTTAGCAATAATCCTGAGAAAAGGAAGAAAACGGCAAAAATTATCGTGGAAAATAAATTTAAAAAAGCTTACAAGATTCCAGCACTTTACGAAGAACAAGCCGAAGAAGGCAGTCAATAGTATGGCTAACCAGCGCTACCCTTAGAAAAGAAGCAAGAAAAAGGTAACAATGGCATTCCCCGGACATAGCTCTTCCATGATAGGGTGATCCCAATTTTTTAATGGTCGGTAAAGGAGTGGTTTTCCAGCGATGTTACCTTCTCTGGATGCTGACCCTTAAAGCGGAGCCGCACCATCATATAGTATGGACCGGAAACCAAAGCCAACCGGCCGTGACGGTGATTCAGTAGCGATCATTCCGCCGACAGGCGGATGACCATGCGCTATTGTCGATCATCGACCGGTTGGAGCCGGGCGGAGCAGCTTACCCCGCACAGCGATATACGCGCTGCTCATTAAACGGCTGGTTGCTTTTGGCTGCGCCATAAAGAATCTTCAGCAGTTTTCGCATGCACGCTACCTTGGCCTTGCGGGCTGGCATGCCCTCGGCGATCTTGCGGTGGTAGTATGGTCCCAGCAGGCGGTCTTTACGGGTCAGGGCAAAGGCGGCTTGCCCGAGATGTTTGCGAAGCAGGGCACGTCCTTTCTTGGTGATCTTGTCCTTTCCGCGATATTTCCCGCTGGCTCGCATCCGAATCTTCAGCCCGGCGTAGCCCATCAGTGCCCGCCAGTGCGGGAATCGACGCAGCGGGCCGGTTTCGGCCAGAATTTTTGCTCGCATGGGTTTGGGAAACCCTGAAAAAACCGGAGGAATCCACTGGCCAGGATCCAGGCGATCCACCAACTCTACCATTTGCACTGTCAGTTGCTGTTTCCGATGATTGTGCCGGTTCCACAACTCCCACAGATAGCTGAGTTGATCCGAACATCTCGCGCGTTGGCCGCCACTCAGGGGAGCCCTGCAGCTGCTTTGGGCCTGCCGCCAGACACTGGCCAGGCAACGCTCAGGAATCCCGGTTCGGTGGGCTTTCATCCGGGCTATAAACCGCTGGTAAGATCCGGAAGTAATCCTCCACGGATCAAATCCGTAGCACTCTTGCAGGGCCCGTCCGGTTGCGCCCCAGCTCAGATCCCCGCTTTGCTGCCAGTCAACAAACAGCGACCGCCGCAGCTCTCCGATATGAATCCGGGTCCGGCTGGCCGCCAGCGTGGTATCTTCCAGCCACTGACCCCACTGGCGCAACTGTTGCCAGCAGGCCGGCAGAACCACCAGCCTGGCCACCTTGCCCATCCGCCCCAGCATATACAAGACCTTCCCGTCCAGCGGGTCCGATTTGCCCCCGTCCCCATGATGGACCACAGCGGCCTTGTACATACGTTCCGGATTAACCATCCACACGCTGTGTCCGGCCTGCAGGGCCGCCCGGGTAAGCTTTTGCTCGTAGCGCCCGCTCGGTTCGACAACAACCGAGAGCCCGCTGTAGCCCAGCCGACCGGCTTGGTTGGCGTAATAATCAAGACGATCGGCAATTGTCGCCAGATCGTTGGAAACCGATTCGACAACCTCATATTCTCTCCCGTCTTGCCGGTACCGGCTATAAAGATCCAGTTTTCGGCTGCTTACATCCACAGCCAGTAACAGACTGCCAGGGTCGAGCTTGCCGATGTCGTGAAATTGTGTAATCTTCCTCATATGGCATCCTCTTTGGTTTTGTTTGTGGTAGAACAAACAAGGTGAGGCTCTTCGATGAAGAGCTCAACCTTGAGGGTGCCCTAATTATATGATTCAAGGGGACGCGCCTCGCCAGGGCTTGCCACTTTTTGGTTTTTTAACTCCCCGTTCATTATTTAACAGATCAACGTTAATTTGCGCGCACCTTAAGCTCAAAGTCGTTATACCGCTTCAAATTCATTAGTCATAATGCCACTAGAAATTCATGAAGATTGTCAGGATAGATTAGCTGAATTCCTAACAGCAAACCTACCTCAAGTTTCGGTTAACAACCAACTTTTCGTCAATTATAAAAGCCTAGAGGCAATATCAGATATTGATGATATTCTACCTCAAAATGATGATTTCCAAGA
Source organism: Halalkalibaculum sp. DA384 (assembly GCF_043951955.1). Taxonomy (NCBI): domain Bacteria; kingdom Pseudomonadati; phylum Balneolota; class Balneolia; order Balneolales; family Balneolaceae; genus Halalkalibaculum; species Halalkalibaculum sp. DA384. Next base: position 29,536 of record NZ_JBINJE010000032.1, read on the forward strand.
TCAGCTTCATAAATGGATTGGAGAGAACCCTTTATCCAGTTTTATTTTTGGAAAACTTCAAGAAACGTTGGAAAGCAACTATGAATATAATAGTGACCAGCCTACACAAAATTTAAATGAAATTGAAGAATTCGAAGAGATTGAAGAATTAGCTAATTCCCTAATTGATGACTTTATAGCTCTTCCCAATGAATACAACCTTCTTTTAAAAATACCTAGAGGAGTTGCTACAAGATTTATTCAAGCGATTGGCGAAGAAGAACTATCTATTTCTGAAAACTTAAGCCTTATTTCACCAAATCAGGATTTCAGGAATGAATTTCCTGACCCACCCAAACATAGCCCTAAAAAAGGATTAGCAGGTTTAGATTTTTTAGATCAACAGGTTGAGTGGAATCCAGAACACTTATATATAAAATATCGTGTTGAGGGTTTTATAAGTTCATATGAGCAAACAACTCCAATTCAAAGATTTAAGGAGTTATGCAAATCGTTTATCGGCATATGTCTTGCGTTAAGACTATTAAGTTTTGAACACAACTATCTTAATTCCTCATTTGAATCAAAAATTTTAGTTTTCAAAAGTAGTAATGAAACATGGTTTTCAAAGAAGAACCACACTTTTTCCGAATCATTTAGTAATCGATTTCAATCATTAGATTTGTGGAGTACTTGGGAAGAGGAATTAAATGAAAACCAAATTAGCACCTTAATTGTTAAAGAGCTTCAGAAAATACAATCAGTTTTTAGAGATCAAGATAATAACGAGACTATTCTAAAATCTAGTCAATGGCTGTTTGATAGCTATTGTAGTGAAAATAAATTATTAGGTTTTATTCAATCGATAACTTCAATTGAAATTTTACTCGGTGATAAATCGATTTCTGATATTATAGGCTTAGGAGAATTGCTAAGAAATCGATGTGCATATCTTATTGGAAAAAGTAAAAGTCAAAGAGATGAGATCTTAAAAGATTTTAAAAGAATTTATGATACGCGTTCAAAAATAGTACATCGAGGGAAAAGTACCTTAAGTGAATCGGAAGTTGACGATTTCTATAAATTAAGATGGTTGTGCATGCGTGCCATACAAGAAGAAGTTACATTATTAAATGAAGATGAGGACTAATATCGCGGTATAACCAGCGCTTCAAGGGTGACAGGCCTCGCCATTGGTTGCCAGTTTTTCGTTTTTTGGCTACTCTTTCTTTTACAGACAAATTCAACACTTTGGCGCCTGCACCTTAAGCGCAGGGTCGTTAGGCAACTTGCCAAAATTCAACTAAAAAAATCATCATCGATATGGATAAAGAAATAAACGAGATCTCTTTTAATCAGTTTAAACTAACTCCAAGAGATTTGAGAGTTGAAGATTTAAAACCTGGCTTAATTTTGAAGTTCAAAACTGAATTACCAAAAGAAAGGCATGAAGAGTTAATTCAACTTTATAAAACTCATGACTTCTTCGAAGTATCAATTGGTGATTCAGAAACAAAAATAATGAGGTTTGGTAGGCCTTTTTATTCAGAACACGACAACATTATTAAGTATCACATCATATTGGTGAGTAAGGAATATGATGAAAATGTGAATGGAGATCGTCCTGTTCATGATTCTGATCCAAATATGGGAAATATTATTGCATTCAATAATGCATATATAGAAGAATTAGAAAATCTATTGATAGACAAAAAAAATCTTAACAGAGAAGAAATTCAGAAATTAAGAACTAAATCTGAGAAAAATATTCCTAATAAAAAGTTTGAATTTGGCAAACTTGATGATGTAGATAAATACGCATCTTAAAATGATTCAATTGATTGGTGACCAATAAGGGTAAATGTCTCTGGCGAATGCGGGCCAACGGGACTGCCAGACTTATGAAGGGATGGAAGTTGATACCACTATCACTATTGAATACAAACTTCAGAAAAACGAATATGGTGAATGGGAAGCCATTTTAAGAAATAGGAAATCAGATTTTTAGGTTTAATTGTAATCTATTTTAATTTTCTTTCCCAGACATTCCCTAAAAATTTGATCAATATGGCTGAGATCAGGTTCCCTGAAATAAAGACCCAGTTGATGGCAATCCGATTTTGTTTCAACATCATTAAGTCGTTTGACTTCAGAAAAGTCAGTCTCCGAAATGATAAATGAGTGCAAAAATATATTATTCCTGCCACTTTTTGCATTTAATTGCCGCTCATAATCTTTGATATCTGATGAAAATTGAACCTTGTTATTTTGGTGAATATTTATTTCATGCTGTAGGCCGTGAGGATCGATAAAGCAGATATGTTGTTCGTCATCATTTTTAACCCAAACGATAAAATCCGGGAAGAACCGTTCGCCTTCTAAAAGAAAACCTATGCCATGTCCCCGAGACTGATTGCGAAGCACATATACTTGGTAATCTCCGATTAGCTCATTCGCTTCTGGTTTACCAAAAAAATCCTTGAGATCTTGAATAAATTTCCATTCCCCGACATTTAGACCAGGTGGTGTGGATTCAATGATTTTATCTTCTCTTTGATCCTCAATCAAGAGTGGAAGATATAAGTGCTTATCAAAGTAAATTCGCGGTAGTTTACCATCTTTACGATTAATTACAGTTTTCTCAAAGAGGTCTCTATCCTCAAATAATGCTTTTATCTCTTTTTCCAGCTCTTCAACAGCTCTTTCCTTAACCCGAAGCTGATAACCAGGGGTAGTTTCATCTAAACGAGGGATATTTTTGTCATCGGAATTAAAAGCTTTGTATTCAAGCTGCTGATACTCCCATTCTTGTTGCTTCTTTTTATAGAAGGTATCGATGTATTTACGAATGATAATCAAGGCATACAATTCTACCTCTTGTATATCTTCAAACGAGGAGACATCAAAAATAGAATCTTCACAGTATAGTTCGTACTGTTCTCCTTGCAGAATATTTTTTATATCTGATTCGGTAAAGCTGAGGTTTTCATAGCCTTTCTGACTCCGATAATACCAGGCCTCACGATATAAGTTATCGGTATCTAATAACGGCAGAAACTTAGTTGGGATATATTTCTTTTCTACAGAGTTGACTGCTACCGCCTGATCTTCCACGCGGTCATCGGAAGCTTCCTCCTCAACAGTGCTCGTTAAATCTATCTTAGGCGTTATGTCGTCACTAATTTCGAGTATTAATTGCTCAACCTCTTTAAAATCATCTCTTATTTGGGGACGAATTACTAACAACCCTTTTCCATCAAGATTATCTTCGACCTTAATATCAAGGTTAAGTTCAATTCGTCGATCAGTATCAATTCCTTCTTCTTTAAGAAACTTTTGAAACTTCTTCATGTAATCAGCATTCATACCAAATATCTGAAGCGTCTCTAAATACTCAATATGCGGTGGACGCTGAATACTTTTCATCTCTGAGGATCGCTTAAGACTTCGATCTTTTCCTAACAGTCGAACGCCACGCCCAAAGAGCTGTATAATTTGTGGGCCTTCACTGCTACCAATATTCATCAGGCCCATACACGACACGCGCCAGGAACTCCATCCCTCGATAAACTTCTTAGACCCGATAAGCACGTTTACATCCGAATGCTGGGTGTTAATTTTCTGAAACAACGAATCTTCAAACGCATTCGGCTCCTCAACGGTTAGCTCAGTCAACTCTTCTTCGATATAGGAAAGAAAATTGCTGTCTTCCCCAATATTGATGACCCCAAAAAAGTTATCGCTATTTCCGGCTCGCAGACCAATTTCCCCCTCAGCGGAGGTTAAGTTCGTTAACTTTAAGGGTGCCGGTGCTTGTAGGTGAAAGACTTTATTCAACAAGTCGGCATAAAGCTGCTCGGGTTGCCCTTTGTAAGTATTGCGCAATACCGAAAAGCTGTCTTCGAACAGGTCGCTCCCATCTTCACGCTTGACCCCTGAATCTCCATCTAACACTTGTCGGATGGTATCAATGGTCCAGTCCTCATCTTGTAGCACCTTATTAAGAAACAGGATTAGTTTCTGTACATCTGAAACCGTTTTTTTCTCTGGGTTATTCCATCTTGATTGAGTACGACCGGCCTGTACGCTGTGTCCAATAAATGTGAGCAAAGGTTCGCGAAGATTCCAAGTCTTGTATAAAGCCTCGGGATGTTGTTGATAGATATGCTGTTGTTCAAAAAAGGTCAGAAGGTTAGCCAACAGATATACCTGCTGCTGATCATCTTCAAACTTCTGTTTCTTCTTGAGGTTCAAAATACGATAGTCTTTCCCATAGCCATCATCATAGAATCGGGGATAGGAATAATCAAAGACAATAGATTTGCCGTATTCATTTTGAACACCGGCACTGGCCTTATTGAGCGCCTGGCCAAAGGTAGCACTATATTCAAAAGTGAATCCTTCTTTCGCAATCGCTTTACGTCTGCGCATCCACTGAGACCCTTTCGTACCGGATCCCTTGTGTCCTTCATCTACAAAAACCATGTTATTTCCTTCGAAGGAAGAAACTTCTATGCTATCACCGTCTCCGGTCTTCTCATCTACAAACTTTGTTATTTCAATGAGCTTTACCGTTTCGGGATCAGCTCCAGATCCGCTGTCGGAATCCAAATAGTATTGATTTGGAATTCCACTCATATCCAGCTCTTTAGCATGTTGGTGCGTAAGGCCAGCATTGGGGGTTATTAAAAGAAAATTGTCTGGCTTCTGATTCATCTTTGGCTGATAATGCAAAAACTGATAATAGTTCAGATGCATGATCAGTGTTTTGCCACTGCCGGTGGCCATCCAAAAGGCTAATTTATTTAGATCATCCGCTTCAAAATCGGTGTACTGTACCTTGGAGCGGTGTTTGTCTTCTTGCTCAGAAACAAAAGCATTCAGATCATCTAAAAATGCCTCTTTATCACTTGTTATCTGATCAAGATAATATTCGGTATAGAAACCAGCTAACAGCTGGAAGTATTTGAAAACAATATGATCTTTCTGCTGGCGATTCTCATTTATCTTTGCCGTATGAGCAGATATGTTCTGATCATATTTCCGAAGTTTCTGATTATCTATTTCTACACGACCGTGACTCTGTAATACCTTGCACAGTGTACTAATGCCATCGGCATCATAGGCGGCCCCTTCGGTATCGCGACTTAATTCTTGGTAATAGCGTTGGATAGATTTGGGATCATGGATATTATAAACCCCAAATTGCTTGCGTAAATATCCTAAGAGTGATAATCGTTTCTTTAATTTCATGCTACTCCCTCAAACATCTTTTCCCGAAAGGTGATCTCCGTGGGTTCGGCGTCCTTTATCTTACTTGCTCCGTTGACATAGATTCTATCAAACGTCTTATCATCAATGATTTCCTTAGTGATCCATTCAGCCTCTTTGTCTAAATCTAAATCTTCGCTGTTTCGCCATACAATAAGTACATCCTCGATAGCATCTTCATCACGGATTTCTCCTTTGCTGATGATATACCTCCTGCCCTGATGCTCATATCGACGCAGCGTTTGTACCCAAAGGCCAATGAGGTAATGAAAGGTTTCTACCATATCAACTTTTTCGGGAACAGGACTTTCATGGCCGCGCTGTATATTTAGCTCATAGTCAAAAGGAGTTTCGAAGGCCTCATCTTTCAACAGTGTAGCACTGACACCTTTTGTTTCGAAATCTAGCATGTATTTGAGCAGATAGTCATCAAATTCCATTGCTTGCTGGACATCATCTTTCTTTTTGAAATCAATGTTATTTAAACAGTCATCATAGAATTCAGTAATCTGATACTTTAAAAAATGAGATTGCCATTCATTTTTATTCAAGTTCAATGGTATACCATTTTTCCAATCCGTAGAAAGAACTGTCTTTTGTATCCGTTTTTTAATTACATCACAATTCCTGAAATCTAAATCTATTAAAAAATACCTTCTCCCTTCATTATACTCTTGGTTCAATTTTATAATAGATTCAGCAGTCGTACCAGAACCTGCAAAATAATCTAAAATTAATGCGTCTTCATTCTGGATTGAGTAAAATAGATATTCAAGCAACTTTGGTGGTTTTGGATAATCAACTTTCCCGCCTAATCCTAAATTCTCTAATACCAGACTACCATTACTTTTTAGGCTAATTATTGAGCGTAATAAAAAAGACTCTACCTCCTTTAAATAGGTTATTGAACTTGGCTGAGTTGTTGTGTCGTTTGCATACCAAATTCTTCCTTTCATCATACTACCATCAGGTAGCACATATGTGGGACCATTTTGTTCAGCATTCCTAAAGGTATCCTCTTTCCACCTCCATCCATTCTTTGGTATCGGAACAGGTTCATTTGTAACTGGATTTATGACCTCATATCTGGGACCCTCAGAATTAGGATTGGGCCAAGACATGTTAATTTTACCCCAAATTTCATAATTTGGATCTAACTCACAATAAAGGGTAATTCCTCTATCATATCCTTGTTTTTTATAGAATTTCTTTAACCTCTCTCTAGCAATATCTAAAGAATTATCTTGTCTTTTTTGTTTTTCAATAAATTCATATATCTCTTCAATGCCTTCCTTCTTCATCACAAATGAAGAATCATTGTTTTTCCAATAATCATAATCTTTTACAAACAAATAAATATATTCATGAATATTACCTATCCCTTTATCATTCTTAGGGACCCGTTTATTCCAGGTAATAGTTTCAATATGATTTTTTGCAGAAAATGTATTATTCAAAAGGTTACCAAAGTTTAAAAATTCATTTTCATCACAGCTTGCAAAATATGAAGCCTGTGATTTCATTAAAGCTTTAGCCTTAATATTCGCCTGATTTAGCAGACTCAACCATGATGATGATTTGTAATTATCTTTATAAATAAATCCATCATCCCCAGTATTGTAAGGCGGATCTATGTAAATACAGTCAATACCGTTGGAAAATTTATTTTCTACTAAATTTAAACCTTGAAAATTTTCACTATTTAATACTAAACCATCTAATTCTTCATCTAAATCATCATAAGAGGCCAATAGCTCATACTTAAAATCATCCTCAAAAAGCTTGGTATCCACCATCATATACGGATGGCTTTTTAGTACGGCTTCGGTCCATTCGCCATTCCACTCCAAGTTCTTTTCCCACTCACCCATACTATAGCATTCTTCCCAGTAGGCAAGCTGCTCTTCATTCGCCAAGATGGTTTCGTAGAGTTCTTCGGGCACCTTGTCCAACGTCATACAATAGTGGGTATCCACCACAAACTTTTTCTTCTCGAAGAGTTTCTTCTGGAAATCTTCGATCTGGCTGAGAAAAGTGATCACTTTCTCGGCAATGCCCCGAACCACTTTTGCACGGGTTAACGCTGTTTGCAGCGGTTGCTCAGAATCGGCCTTAATAAAGTCATCTACCTGTATTACTTCATGCTTCAGGTAGTATTCCAGCTCCCGTTCCAGAAACTCCTGCAGGTTCTTGTGAATGAAATAATCCGTTGTATTCTTGGCCGTAAAATGATTCAGCTTGTCGTACAGCAGAGAATGCTCCTTGTCATCCGGCATGGTAGATAAAGCATCGCGCCATCGGCCAGTCACCTCACTGCGCACCCAGTCATCAAAAGCCGTGCAAAGGCGTTCTCTGTCAATTGTCTTGAGGGATTTACCAGCAGCTTCATTGTAAATCTCGAGCCACTTTTCCTCCTCTTCATCCTTCAGCGGACGGTACTCAAACCAAAGTGTTAGGGTATCATTTTCTTCATCAATTTCGACAGGCTCTTCCGGACGGAGCACAAAGTATCGCGTATCGCTTTCTTTGACGTTGTCTTTCTCTACTTCGGCCTGTTGTACTTTAAACCAAACATTTAGGCCATTAGCCTCGAATTTATAGTTCGCGAAGTGCTCACCGGTTTTAATATAGTACTGGTCTTTATTGGCCCAGTGCAGCTTCACTTCCTCACCGTTATAGGGAATAGCGTATTTGGAGTCACGGGTGCTAATACGTCGCTGGGTGAGGAAATCTCCATCATCGTAATAGCGCGAAAAGAACGTGTAAAGGTCTTGGTATATGCGTTTTTCAATTTCTTCGCCAACTTCCTGCTTGTCAGCCTTCTTTTTAGCTTGCAGGTACTTTTTACCTAAAGGGGTATTTTCGTACTGCTCCGCAAGACCTCCATTTTCAAAGGCCTGTTCTCCCAACGTATTTTTGATTTCCTGTTTTAGCTCATCAAGCTGAGACTCATCATCCTGGCTATATTCTTCCAGTCCCTTTTCAATAGCATGTAACAGATCCTCTTCGATAAATGCTTCAATCTCATCTCTTTTGCGATTGAGAATACGGTAGATCCCGAAATCAAGATCAGAGGCATTAAATTGAAAGAGTTCCCGAAGCTTTTTTTGGAGTTTTGTACGGAGTTCTTGACGACTTTCTGGCATTGTTAATTAACTTGTTCAAAATAATTTTGAACCTTAAAATGTGAGAATAATTGGGAAGGCGCAATGTGGTTTTCATCAATTTTTCGCCCTATCCTCCACTCTCTTCTTATGCAGGGCAATAACCTCATCCACCTTCTTTTTGCTGATCTTTATGACGTTGGCCTCAACGGCCCGGCCGCGTTCATCCCGCCGTACAATGAGCGGGGTAAAAAACTTTTTCAGCTTGGGATATATATTCCGGTAGTAGAGCGTCCGACCAATGCCCAGCTTATCCTGACAGTACAGCCGGGTCTGGGTGCGGGTTAACTGCTTCTTCTGTATCAGGTTTTCGATCTGTTGCTGCGTCAGGTTATCTGAGTGAGACATTACGAGGATTTTTTACTTGGAGTTGATGATAGTAGAAGAGTTGCTGGCTAATTCTCTTTTCACTTCCCGCCAGTGGATAATGCGGCGTTTCCCGGGATGCATCGCTTCAGGCACGACTAGGCCATGCTGCCAGACGGCACTGCAGGCAGTGCATTTCATCCCCACATCACACCGGTAGATGCTGCTGGAATGGCGGCTTTTGCGAATATGAAATCGCCAGTGCTTGCAGAGGATCTCATCATGGCCGCATACCAGGCATTGAGGGGCAAATTTGGGCAGAGGTACCGGGCCGGAAAAATCCCACATTCGGCGGATCCGGTCCCGGACTTCTTCCGGAGTAAATGTTGGAAATTTATATGTAGAATTTTTCATAAAAAATTTTGTAAGGATTGCCGTTCGTACCGGTCTATTAGATCCCGACTATTGAATGGAGAGCACATTCAATGTCCTTCAGCCGCAGCCGGTTGATCCCGGTTGCGGTCATTTAGTCTACTGAGGCGTTTTGTTTCAACATCGTTTTATACCGTTCTACTTGCTGGTTAAACTTTTCCTGGTCAAAACGGTCCCCATAGATCTGCTGCATGTGTTCTTTACGGATCCGGCAGATCTGCAGGAACGCCTCCAGCTCCCCGTGCTCCTGCACGCTGCGGGCCCGGGTAATGGCCTTCCCCTTTTCAACGTGAATAGTGGTTTCGTAGTAAGGATACCGGTTGCCGGATTTCATTTTCTTGATGGTCCGGTAGACCCCAACCACACCGGTTGAGTTATTCCGGGCCTCCTGGTAGAGGAAGCGGGTGTCGTACTCCTCCGGCTTGGTAGGTGGCCTCCCCTCCAGTGCTTCCAGGATCTCTTCCCGGTTGGTTTTGGCTTTTTCCAGTGCGGACTGCTTACCCCCGTGCTTTTGGTCGGCAAAGTACCGACCGTGGACTTCTCCCCCATACTGCACGCGGACCTGCCAGCCGTGGGTGTGGCCGTGGTCAATGCGGGTGATGTTGGGTAGTGATTCGGTCTGTTCCGTGGCCATATTCGCCATATCTATATTTTATTTATTTAGGTTATAATTAGTTTATGCCTAATATTTTAAAATCGAGTTTCCAGGGTCATGTGTATTTTTCTTGGGGTCATTTTTCAATCTAACGTTTCTAACGTAGGCCCAAAAATTTCGCTAAGTCCCTGTTTTTATTGATAATTTTCTACGTTAGAATGAACGTTAGAATTGCCTGTTGAAATCTAACGTAAATCTAACGTTTCTAACGTGGATCTAACGTTAATCTAACCTTCTTTCTAACGTTAGTTAAGTATATGTATATCAACAGGTTAACCTTTATTCTTCGGGCAACGTTAGATTCAAACCACCCATTTTCGCTTGTAATTACACATTCAAAAAAACAACTTAAAAAAATTTAAAATGGCGGATCCTCCAATTTTTCAAAATCTATCGCCGATGTATCCTCTTCATCGTTGTCCTTAAAATGCTGCTGAGTGTCTTCGTCGGTCGGAGGAAATAGCTCTTTTAGCATATTATTTCTGTCCAATTGATCATACCTAAGGATATAGGAGTGTTGAGCCTTGTTTACCTCCACCTTGTTATTTTCCCGGTCGTAATAGGATCCATACCAGCGGGTGGTTCCCGTGGCATATCCTCCACACTGGTCGAAATATTCACGCAGAATATTCCGGAACTGCCCCATCGGGATTGCCTGGTCCCGGCGGAAATCCTCATATAGTTGGTAGCATTGCGTCAGGTTAACATACAGTTCCTTTTTGTTGTCGTTGTAATAGTAGTGCCAGGATTCCTTAAGGCGGCCGCTGGAGGCCAGGTAAGCCAGCTGGTTGAGCAGGGCCACCTCCTTGTTATTGGCTCTGGCCGCGGCAAACCGGGATAGCAGCTCCTCATAAATAAACGTTCGGAACCCGTTATCCCGCCCAAACACAAGCTCATAGGAGGCCAAAATCCTTGTGTAGTTGTCGGTCAGCCGGTGCTCCACGTTATATTTGTTGGGATGTTCCCGGGCCTCCCGGTCCACGGCGGTTTTCATTTTCCGGTAGTAGGCCTCGGCCTTCTCTTTAACCTCTTGCCGCTTCTTATCGGTCTGGCTGAGCAGAAGGTAGGTTGTTATTTGCGAAAAATTATCGAGATTTGCTTTCAGCCAGTCGAACAGGTCTTCATCATCAGACCGGTACTCCTTTTTGTACTGAAAATTAATGGTCCGGCTGTCGGTCGCGTCGGCCTGGTCCACGTCCAGGTTGATCGGGTAGTTGGTGGTGATGGCCAAAGAGGAGCGGATCGGGGTAAATTTGTTCCTGTTTTGCCGATCCACGTCCGAGACCGATCGAGACGTCCGGTGGTAGTAGCTGTTGATATGCTGGTAGGTGATATCGCTCTGTTCGGGGTTGAATTCATCGTAGCAGACCGGCATTTGTGAATACATCCCCATCGAGTTTTCGATCGAAGGTATCGACACCGTATTCCCCTTGATCTCTTTGGTTTTGTGCAGGCCGAAAAATGCGCGGAGCAGGGTATTGAAGTAGGTTGTTTTTCCGGTGCCCTTGGGGCCATGCACATACAGCATCACGGTGTGGCCGTTGATATCGTTCGCATAATACAATTGCTGCTCATACAGGTGGTAGATTACGTATCCCAACAGAATCTTGCCATAGTTGGGGGCTCGCCCGTCCGGATCCCCGCCGCCGATCAGCCGGATAATCTTTTCCTTGGCTTCCCCCATAAACGAGTCGATGCCACTGGTATCGCAGTTGATAAACGGGGCCAGCTGCTCTTTCTCCATCTCATTTTTGTAGAGTGGAAGGGTAAATCCAAGGGTCTCATCTACGATGTACTCCCCGGCCTCGTTGGGCTCCACTACTTTTGCCTCGTGGTCCTCCCAGGGCGGACAAATCAGCGCATTGCCAAACAACCAAAACGGGCGACCGTTGGCCTTCGTAAATCCGACATGATCGGGCCGTCGTACAATCGGTTTATCAAAGTTCTGCAACAACCATTTGAAAATACTCAGCGGCTTTGTTTTCTGTGAGCGATACTGCAGGATCTCTCCCATCGAGTAGGGCCGGATCGCCTTGTAGAACGACCGCAGATCATCCAGGTACTCCGGCTTGATCTCGATGGTATCGGAGACGCGCTCCACCCCGCGGTCTAATTCCCGAATTTTTACGTAAAATATTTGTCCCTCCCGGTCGTCCTTAACAATACTTTTGATATCGATATTAAAATCGGCAATCACGCGCTCGTTTTCGTCGTTGGCATAGATCTTTAGCTTTTCCTCAAAATACAGGTCTTTAATACTGCGCGGCTCCTCATCCTCCTCAATATCCGTGTCGATACCCAGAAAAGCTTCGGCCTCCGATTCGGATGATACCGGTTCGGTATCAAAGGCCAGTTCCAACAGCTCATCACGGGTACCGCCGCCGATCAGCCAGTCGCTCACGTCCTGTTTCTCCTTGAGGCCTGGCAGCTCCAGGATCCGCACCTTTTTTGCGTGGTCGATGATCCCCGCGGTAACCGCCACGGCATGCTCCCGACCGGGATCGTCGTTGTCCGGAAGGATGATTACTTCGGCCCCGTCGAAAAATTCGTTAAACTCGTCTCTCCACTTTCCCGCCCCCATCGGGCTTGTGGTGGCCACCAGGTCACGTTTGATCAAGGCGTCGGCATCCTTTTCGCCCTCACAAATAAAGATGGGCCGCCCCTCCTCTCTGGCCTCCAACACATCCGGCAGGTTGTAGATCACTTTCCGCACGCCTTTGGAGGTCCATTTCCATTCCCCACCGGTGGCCGGTTGCCGCTGCAGGAACTGTTTGTTTTGTTTCCGCACTACTTCAAACAGCAGCTTTCCGTCCTCATCGGTGTAAGGGTAGGTCTTAATAATTTTGTTTCCCCGCTTGTTACGTTCCGGAAACAGGATATCCCAGTCCAAATCCAGCTGGTCGAGAATATCCCGGGTTTTGCATCCGGCATGGCAGTAGATCATAATTTTACCGGACCGGTCTTCGGTCATCGACATGCTGGCCTTATCATCCTTGTGGACCGGGCATTGTGCCTGCCACTGGCCCCGGCCGCCACTAACATCGGATCCGGCCTGTTTTAGTGCATTGATGATTGTTTGTACCCGTTTCGATACCATAATGTACTCGTTCGTTTATTATTCCTCTTCCAGTGTTGTACCCGATGTAGGTCCTTTTAGACGTGCAGAAAGCCCCCAGAATGGACGCAATCCAGCCGGTCTGCCCTCCCCGATTTCCGATGCAAGGTATCCTGCTTTGGGGGGTGCGGGGGGAAGTCGCTTATTACATGTACCAGTCCGTTCGATTAGAATGTCATCCGCCCGGAAAATCCACCGGACGGATGGTCTGGTTATTTGATTTTGGCCATTAGCGGGGCAAAACCAGGCCAGCCGACCAAACCACGCCTGGATGCTCAAACCCGCTAAAATAGGACGTATGGGGCTAAAACCCGCCTTTATATTTTGCCATAGAGCGGCGATCTCAAATCCCAAGGGGTATGGGTTGGGTGAAAAATGCATGATTAGGCGAACAGGTCAATTCGTTCGTTTAAATGGTTCCATCACTTGCAATACCGTTTTTCAAACTCTTCGATTTTTTCAGCAAAATGGTTGAACCGTTCAGGGTCGGCGTCAGGGTCAATCTTGACCAGCTGATCAACCAAGTACTGGTACCGGTCCAGGCTCATTTTAGAGGGATAGATTCTTCGTTTCCCTGCACTAATAAGGGCCAGCAAGGCCTCCCGTTCTTCTCGTTCAAACCTAACCTTCCCGTCCTTGCTAAGTGTTTGCAACTTCCTCCGGGCCTTGTGCAGCTGCCCTGGATCGATCTTCAGTTGTGGGATTACAGCCATAGTCCTTCATTGTTTGTTATCAGGTGCCTTCCATGTGAAGTCACCGCGCCCGTATTCCAGAGCGCGGATCCAGGAGTAAACCGCTATTGCGGTTATCGGGGTACAACATTGGTGAAATTGGTGAATGAGTGATTGAGTGGATGAATAAATCACACTCGATTTTGGAATAGTTGCAGCGGTATTTTGACCGGCTTGTCCCGGCGGCAGGCGGACCGGCGTTCCTCTGTTTTGAGTTTTCCAGTTCCTTAAACTTCTCGTTGTCCGATAGGTCTGCCTGGTCCAGCGCACGTATGGTTTTAAATGCATGCCTTTTACACCGATTCCTTCGTAGAGGTCGCTCGTCATGGCTCCTCATCCTCTTCGATCTCAACATATCGGGTGACCGTATAGCCCTGCTTTTCCAGGATCCGTTTCATCTTATCCAGCCGCTCCTGGCGGATCAGTTCAGCCTCCTCCTCGGTGACGAATTGCCCTTCAAAGTCCACATCCTCCACATCGATGTTTTCGTCCCACCGGTTGACAGTAATCTGTTTTTCGATGAACGGGGGCTTCCAGTTTTCGTCCGGTACTTCAATCTTAAGCTTTACCGGTACTTCTCCTTTCCGCAGGGCGGTAGCACTCCGCTTGGTTTTGACCATGCGATCAACGCCTTTCTTGGTGCATATCAGGTAGATAGTGTCGTTCATGATGCCACCTTTTGTTTTTTTCGTTGTTTGACGTATGCCTGGTATTCGTCCCGTTTAAGAATGCCCAGCAGGTTCATCTCCAAATCCCAAAACAGGAAATCCGACGTATATTCCCACTGCTCGACACCGTACCTCTCGCAGTCTTTGCGGTAGATATCCAGCGTAATAAGTGCGATGTCACTGTCGGTGTAGATGGTTTTTTCCACAAAGCAGTCCTTGGCGTTCTTCAGGATCCGCGGATGAATGTAGGCGGCGTTTGTTTTCTTATTCATGGAGTCAGCTCCTCTGTTTGGGTTATCGGTATCGGTTGGTGCTGCTGGGCCAACATATAATTGTAGGTGAACCCGGTAAGCAAACCCACCTTGCGGGTAAGCAGGATGCGATCCCCCGGATAGGTTGGAGAGGCAGCACGCACCGACTGGTAGAACCTTCGGGATACGCGGACGGTCCATACCTTGGTATCGCGGGCAATAATAATCATGTAAGGTGATTGCCCCGCTTCCTTCGGACGTGCAAACTTTTTATGTACTACCACCGCTTCGGTATCGGTGATGGCCCGCCGGTTCCCATAGTCTGCAGCGACAAAAAGGATCGCCAGCAATGCAATGGCTATACAAACCGGCCCGAGTATCAACACGATTATCTTGGATATGGATGAGCTCATCTTACCCCCTGCTGTCATGACTGCTGATTGCGATTGTCGATAGTCGTCGTCTTGACCAGGCGCGGCTCGGGATCCGACATGATGGCTTGGAGCTCGTCGGACTTTCGATTGCGATTCTGCAGGTTACAGATCTCAGTATGTTGCAGCTGGGTGAGCGTGCGTAGCTTATCGTTGCGCTGTTTCAGCTTCTCTACCTGTTCCTGTAATTGCTGGTTTTTTAGATTCAATTCCTCGGCTTTCATCTTGTAGTATTTCATCAAGTAGCTCATGACAGAAGGATTATGGTTGCGATTATGGCCCACAGGATAGCAGAGCCCCAAATAGCATTATCGATGGTGAAGATAGATGGGGCCGAATCGGCGGGAATGTTGGAATCCAATGGAATATCGGGCTCCTCCCCAAGTTGAGGATCCTGCATGTGGTAGCTTTCCATCAGCTCATCCACCGTGAGGTGCCGGGCCCGTTCAATAACCACATCAGAGGGTATCTGCAGGGACAAATTCCAGGCCAGATACTGTATCAGATCCTGATCCCTGCCGTACCGGCCGCCGCTCTCTGCCAGGGCACGCCTGATCATCGATGCCAGAGCCAGTTCGTTCAGGTAGCGATTATCGTTTATGGGTGTTTTCTGGGATGTGTTGTAATTGCTCATAATACAGTGTGATTGGTTAGCAGGTTAACACGCCGCGACGTTCTGTGCAGGTACTACATTCATTTGTTAAGCTCCGATTTGTGAATTTCCCATTGTCCTTTGCCGTTTTTGCGGGCCCGCCGGTAATCGCCGCGGCTTACGTAGTTGCTTACCGTCTTGGGAGCCAACCCCGCTTTTTCGGCAAACTCCTTGGTAGTCAGCCACTCTTTTTCCGGTTGAATCCGATTTACTATCTGCTCCAGGTGATCGCAGTTGGCCCGTATTTGTTGAATCATCTGTAAAAGCTCGGTTCTTGTTGGGTCCGGCATTCATGAATCAAAAACTTTTTACTTATTGTTTTTACACGAGTTAAGAGGTTATAATTTGATCGCTATATCTGTTTCTGCACTTTATAGTTAGCAGGATCACTAAGGCGGTTGTCTTTGTCTTTTTTCCGCGCCTTTGCAATTAGCTTGTAGATTTCATGCTTGATCCAGGGAGTATGTTCTTTACCCTGGGCAACACGGATTACAGCCGTATGGGAGAGGCCACTGGAGCCATCGGGTTTGGTAAGACTTCTGCCAAATTCAGAAATACTGGTTCCAAGAATCTCTACCGCAATTTTAAGGTCGGTGTGAAGTTGCGTCTTGCTCATTATTTTGTATAATCTACTTACAGTTGTGAGTAACAGATGTAAGTATAATGTGAGATTAACAATTTTGTCAAGCAAAAATCATGGAATGTCACATATATCTGATCGTATCATTGAGTTAAGTTCAATATTTTCAAGTGATAAGGAGTTCTTAGAAAAATGTGAGATTAACAATTATTCACTTGTCACGGACTTAAGAAAAGGGAGAGTAAATGCTCCTGGCGCTGAGAAATTGGCAAAAATTGTGCGAGGAACCGGTTGCAGTGGTACTTGGCTGTTGACAGGAGAGGGTGAAATGTTCGGGTCCAATAGCAAGGCCGGGGAAACCCCCGGCGGGTCGGTCAGTCGGGCCCTTCAGCTGATTGAACGGATAGAGCAGCAACCAGCCGAAGCAAAAGCAGCTCCGCTGCCTCCGGATCTCGAGCTTCGACTTGCTCGATTATTGACACGACTTCTCGAACGTCGTCTTGAAGATCGCTCGGACGGCCACTCCTGATTACCTCTTGACAGTTTGTAGTAGTTCTGCAGGTTTTCATGTGTACCCCTTTAGATGAAAGTTGCAGTTAATCACATGAGTAGCCCGGAAGGAATATTTTCAACCTATTTAAAAAATCTAATGGAGTACAACCGCTAACTAAAATCTAACTACCCCAATACCCGGAGTATCCCGAGGGAACAGAAGGGAAATGAGGTCATTTTGGTATTGTTTGGCTAGATAGCCAGAAAGGCAGAAAATGACCACTATATGTACAGTTTGGGTACACTAATGGGTACAATATTTCAAAATTGTGCCCTTAATGGCCTTTAAACGGCTATTTTAGAAAGACTGAAAATCGTGGTGTCGGCGGTTCGATTCCGCCCGGTCCCACTTCTTTTCTCAAGTCTTCTAAAGGCCATTAAAACCCGCTCTCAGGCGTTT
>NZ_JBINJE010000033.1:0-43716 GCF_043951955.1 Halalkalibaculum sp. DA384
GTGAGAATTAACATCCCTAAGATATTGAATATCAAGCGTTTGCATGGCCTTTCTTAGTTTAAAATTGTTAAAATCCTAACCCCTAAACGCGTTAACTAATATCGGCCTAACGAAATGTCCAGAATAATTACGCTTGTCTCAGTAATTACGGTTTCTTCATTACTACTTGGAGCGCAACTTCAAGGTAGTGACAAAACAGAACAACCTAATATCGTATTTCTTATGGCTGATGATCTGGGATATGGAGATCTTGGCAGTTACGGGCAGGAAAAAATTAAGACCCCAAACCTTGATCAAATGGCAGCCGAAGGCATGCGGTTTACCCAGTTTTATGCGGGGAGTCCCGTTTGTGCCCCCTCTAGATCGGTGTTAATGACAGGACTGCACACGGGGCATACTCCTAAAAGAGGAAATGTGAGAGGAGGAGGCCCCATTGAATATTTTTCTTCTCAGGATAGCGAGGGATACCCGAAAGAGTATCCGATTCCCTATTCAGCAACAACAGTGGCTGAAGTGATGCAAAATGCGGGTTACGCTACCGGAGGATTTGGCAAATGGGGTCTGGGGTACCCGGGTTCGGAAGGCGCCCCCTCCCGGCAAGGTTTTGATCAGTTTTTTGGATTTGTTGCACAACTGCGTGCCCACTTTTTTTATCCGGAATTTTTAATGTGGGAAACCCGTATCGGAGGGGCTGAACGGGTACCGCTGCAAGGTAATAAAGTTATAGAGAAGATAATCGGTTCCGGTCCCGTACGATCTCGCGGGCAATACAGTCAAAATGTAATCACTGCGGAGGCCTTGTCTTTTATCGAAGAACACAGCGATAATCCTTTCTTCCTTTACGTTCCCTTTCAACTTCCTCATGTTGCGCTGGAGGTTCCTGCTCAGGAGAAAAATATATACCAGGATGAAGACGGTAATAGTGTTTTTCCCGAGAATAAATTTGAGTCCGATTACTGGGGTGATCAGCAACAGCCAAGGGCCACATATGCTGCCATGGTCACCCTGATGGATAAACACGTGGGGCAGATTATAGATAAACTGAAGGAGCAGGGTATTTCAGATAACACGCTGGTAATTTTCACAAGTGATAACGGAGCTGAGCTGGCCTCAGGAGGAACGGATCCTGATTTTTTCAAAAGTAATGGTCCGCTTCGGGGCTACAAGCGGGATGTTTATGAAGGGGGAATTCGAGTACCGATGATAGCCTGGTGGCCGGGGAAAATTAAAGAAGGAAGTACCAGTGATCACTTATTCGGGTTTCAGGATATGATGCCTACATTTGCTGAATTGGCAGGTGCTTCTACCCCACCCAATGTTGACGGCATCTCTATTGTCCCCACATTACTGGGCAAGCAAACGCAAGTTCGCCATGACTATTTATACTGGGAATTTAACCTGCAGGGTGGGAAACAGGCAGTCCGCAGTGGCAAGTGGAAAGCAGTACGCCTAAATGTAAGTGAGGATCCGGATGCACCAGTTCAACTATATAACTTGCACTCGGATATTGGTGAAACAAATAATATTGCAGCCAATCATCCGGAAATTGTGGAAGAGATGAGGGAGATCATGGAACAGGCCCATATTCCTTCGGAAACTTATCCTCTTTTTAAAACTGACCTGAAACCAGACTATGAATAAAAAGCCTGATATCCTGAATTTAATTAGTGACAGTTACATAAAATGTTGAGAGCAATTTTATAAGATTCAGAGGACTTAAACTCGGTGATAATACATTAATAACTTCTTTTAGACGTATGCAATTATGGTAGTAAAAACAAGTAAGGTAATTGGGCAAGTTCAGTTCAGCCTGGGGCAGGTAGTCATGCAATGCGCAGTGTGTTCGATACTGCTTGCATTGGGAATATTCGTTATACCCGGTTCACTTCACGGGCAAACCATAGAATTTAAACTGGATGACCTGAGTGAATTTGGTAGCGTGGATGCGGGCTGGCAAATAAAAAGTGATGTTTATACCAATCCGCTTGTCAAGAATGATCAATTTCATATCCGTAGTGGCAAAGGCATCATCGTGGGATCTTCCACAAATGCAAATAAGGGTAGTAAGCTAATATCAAGAGATGATTACGGTGATATAGAGCTGCAATTTGAGATGATGATGGGGCACGACGGCCTGGCTGAAATATATCTGCAGGGTAGATACGGGATCATACTTGCGGACAGCTGGGGGCGGGAAAAACTTACGCGGCGGGACAACGCAAGTCTGATTGAACCGGAGACCCCCAATTATTCCGATAACATTTATCCCAATACTGCTCGAGTGAATGTTTCCTCTGCACCGGGCGTTTGGCAGCGATTTCGCATAGTGTTCAAAGCTCCGGGATTTGACGCAGAAGGGAATAAAATAAAGCCTGCCAAGTTTGAACGGATTGTGCATAATGGGACTGTAGTCCACGAAAACAAATATGTAAGCAAGCCGTATCGGGGCGCATTATTTGAGGATGAAGCTGCAAAAGGCCCGTTAATGGTCAGGATAAAGTCGGGAAACATAGCCCTTCGTAATATTAAGATAAATAAGTTGGCAGGTGAAACCGTCAAATTAAATAATATGAGCTATGAACTTTTTAATAAGACCTTTTTTGAGAGAGAATGGCTCCTTTGGGGAGGCGATCCGGGAAGTACCGTGGAACTGCCCGATCTGGACGCAATAGCTGCCGATGAGCAGGGGAAAACCGAATACCTAACAGGAGATCTGGGAAGCGGAGGGCAATATGCCCTGCGATTTACGGGAACACTTGAAATACCTGAAGATGGCCCCTATACATTTTCTGTTCCCCCACAAAATTTTCAATCGATTTATGAGCCGGCAGACAGCCCCAGCATGGGATCCTTGTTGATTGATGGAGAGCAACTTTTTGCCTGGAACGGACTGCATCATAAGGGGTCAACGCAAAAAACAGTTGATCTGTCCAAGGGAGAGCATTCGTTTACCTTTAATCACTTTAACATTCAAAGCAGATGGAGTGATCTCGAAATTTTTGTTGAAGGCCCTTCCATCCAAAAACAGGCGCTGCATTTACAGAAAGAGGAAGACCATGCATCAAACGAGATGATCCCATTGCTGGCAAATCATAGCCCGGTTATACAGCGAAGTTATCTCAAAACGGGTCCGGAAGAAATTACGACCACGGGCCTGTCGGTAGGGTACCC
The DNA here is from genome assembly GCF_043951955.1 of Halalkalibaculum sp. DA384. Classification (NCBI taxonomy): domain Bacteria; kingdom Pseudomonadati; phylum Balneolota; class Balneolia; order Balneolales; family Balneolaceae; genus Halalkalibaculum; species Halalkalibaculum sp. DA384. Next base: position 3,172 of record NZ_JBINJE010000033.1, read on the forward strand.
GTCTCAAATAAATTATTCTGTGGATATGGCCACCGGAACGCTCTTGCAAGCCTGGAAGGGTGATTTTGCAGACGCGGTGAATATGTGGGAGGGTCGCGGGATACCACAGACGCTGGTGTCCCTCGGGGAACCGGTATTTCATGTTGATACCCCTCAGGTACTGGTTTCTTCTGACCGTTCAAAACCGGTTGATATTACTGCTGTTGAAAAAGACCAGTACCAAAGGCAGGGATATAGCCTCTCTGCTGATGGCTCACCCATATTGAATTACAGTGTGGGTCATTTTGCGATCAGAGATCAGATCAAACCAGATCAGACTAACCGTTTTCTGACCCGAAGACTGGAATTTCAATCTAAACAGATTGCAAACTCAGACTCTTATTGGTACTTGTTGATGAAAGGGAAGGATATTAATCGCACCCCCGATGGCCTCTACGTTATAAATAACAAGGAGTTCTACATCGATATTACTTCTGAAGGTGTAGATAAAACTGAGATTCTACAGCAAGAGGAGCATGAGTTATTGCTTGTACCTATTGACAACGCTGCCAAAAAGAAATCAGAATTAAGGTATTCAATTATATGGTGATGATCGCAGATAAATTCTATCAGAAAATAGTATATGGTATCTCAATCGGGATAGTATGGATATTTGTTGGGTTCTCGCTCAGTTACGGCCAACCTGAATCCCGGGGCGGAGAGGCTGATGAGAATGACTATTATAAGATGATAACGGTACCTACGCCTCAAAATGTGGCGTTTGAGATCAGCGGAATGGATCTGCAATCCAGCGGAGATTTGGTTGTGAGCACGCGCCGGGGTGAGATATGGCTGATTGAAAACCCCTATTACCAGGATATCATAGATGCGACTCCCCATTACAGGCGCATCGCCTCCGGCCTGCATACCCCTATGGGGCTGGCTTCTAAAAATGGCAACCTGTATACGGCACAACGGACCGAATTAACGGAACTAAGTGATACCAGTGGGGATGGCATAATTGATATCTACCGCACGTTTCGTGCATTACCTTCCGCGCCTAATTACAATGAGTTTATACACGGGCCGATTGTGCTGCCGAACGGGAATTTCTGGGTGAATATGAGTCTGGCCGATGTCAATTGGTTTAAAAGGATACCCCCATTTGGGGTGTTGCTTCATTTGGCTCCCTGGAAAGGATGGGCCCTGCAGATTACCCCGGACGGGGAACTGGTACCCTATGCCGCTGGTCTACGTTCCCCTGCAGGCATGGGTATTGGAGAAAACGGAGAGATGTACTATACCGAAAACCAGGGAATGTGGGTGGGAACAGGATTCCTTGCCGTGGTTGAGGAGGGGGATTTTTACGGGCACCCTTCCTCCCTTCTGTCTGCTGATCGTCCCGGCTCCCCCATCGATTTAACGCCCTCAGATATACCGATACAAGATAGTTTAATGCTGCATGAAGCCGCGGAACGAATTCCGGAGCTGACCATACCGGCCGTACGTCTTCCGCATGGCGTGCTGGGAACTTCACTCATGTGGGTGCTGGAAGATACTACAAAGGGGGCCTTCGGGCCGTTTGAGGGGCAGCTTTTTGTGGCTGATTGGGGGCAAAGTAAAATGATGCGAGTGGATCTTGAAAAGGTTAACGGCCGGTACCAGGGCGTTGCGTTTAACTTCAGAGAGGGGTTCAAAACCGGTCCGGTTCGTTCTACGTGGGGGGAAGACGGGTCCATGTTTGTAGGACTCAGTGAACGATGGGGACCTGGTCAGACAGAGTTTGGGCTACAGCGCCTGAAGTGGACGGGCAAGATACCGTTTGAAATGAAGACCGTAAGAGCCAAAGTGAACGGTTTTGAAATTGAGTTTACCAAGCCGGTTGATCTACATACCGCGAAGGATCCCTCATCCTATACGGTGCAGAGCTTTGAATATTTATACCACATGGTGTATGGGAGTCCACCGGTTGATTTGGAAGAAAGCGCAATTCGTTCCATACATGTTTCAGAAGACAAGCTAAAGGTTCGCCTGGTGCTCAATAATCTCCGGAGAGGGTATATTTATGAAATTAACGGATCCGGGATTCGCTCAGCCGTAGGCGAAAAAATACTCCATCCCGGGGCCTATTACTCGCTGAACGAAATTCCGGAAAAGGACACCGCCGATTCTGTTGTTTTGAAACAGAACGATGAAAATGCAAGGCAAAAAACTAATGAGCAAGGAAAAATAAATGACGATTTTTCAGGTAATGAAGCTAATTATAAACACCAAACTCAAATGCCTTCCAGTTGGTCGGCTGGTCCCGACCAGGTCATTAACATCGGCACGAAGCCTGGTTTGAAATTTGATACGGAACAGATTAGCGTATCCGCAGGCAGCCGCATCAAGCTTGTTTTCAGCAATACGGATGATATGCTCCACAACTTGGTGATAACAGACCCGGAAAGTGCTACCGAGGTAGGTAAACAAGCTGCTGAGATGGGTATAGCCGGTCCCAAACAAGAATACGTGCCTGATACGGAACAGGTGCTATACTACACCAGCCTGCTGCAACCCGGTACTTCTCAGACAATTTATTTTACGGCCCCCGACAAGCCGGGATCATATGAGTTTGTATGCACGTTTCCGGGGCATTACATGACGATGCGTGGTACGATAGTTGTAGAACCTTAACCCGAATTATTCACGAAAAATTATATAAACACAAATAAGCATCTGTTTTACATGTCATAGGTTAAGATGGGTGATGCTCAGAATTGAGTTACGGTATAAATGGCGGCGAAATTAGACCGTGGTCGGTGTTGAAGCTGCCATAGCGCTTTCAACGTATATAAATACGATTCAATTGCTATGGATGCTTCGCCTTGTCCACGACCAAATTTCTTGGTGAATAATCCGGGTAAAGTTATCCGCGATTTTGAATTACATTTAACAACATTTTCAGATAATATGAAAAATAGAAAAACCTTTTTATTGCTTTTGCTCGTATTTGTATCGCCCTCCCTGGTATTCGGAGTGGGTCCCCAAAACACTGGTGATAACCAACTTGAGGGGCATTTGAGCTGGGAAATACACAATGATGCACTTCAGCTTCTCATCGACGGGGAAGTGCTCTGGAAGCTTGTGTACACCCAGCGTGTGCCCAATAAGCCCTACTTCAGTGTACTCAGGACAGTGGAAGGCTACGATGTGGCTTCCCTGGTACCGCCCGACGACAGGCATCCCTGGCATCGGGGACTTTGGTTTTCATGGAAAGAAATAAATGGAACGAATTACTGGAATTGGAATAAAAACAGTGATGAGTGGATGCCTCCCGGCCGGGTGCGGGTCCACGATATTCAGGCAACACTGAATAATGACTTTTCGGCAACCGTGGATTTTTTTCTGGTGTATGCTCCCAAAGAGGGAGGAGCTGTACTGAGAGAGGACCGCACGCTGCATATATCAGCCCCCGATGAAAACGGGGATTATACCATTGATTGGGAGATGGTGTTTACGGCCGAAAAGGACCTCGTATTTGACCGTACCAAACCGCTGCATGAGGGGGGAGTTTCCTGGGGGGGATACGCTGGTTTAATTTACAGGGCAGCATATCCGGGACTTACGGGTTTCAGGTTTTATGATTCAAATGGAAATACCATTACGGAACCCAAAATGGGATATGGCAAAAAAGCAAAATGGATGGGGGTTCGTGCAGAAGTAAAGCAAGTTCCCGGTCAGCAGGTGGGCCTGACCATTTTTGATCACCCTCAAAATCCCCGTTATCCATCACCCTGGTCTATTTATTTCGAAGATGATAAGGGGGCTCAACATCATCCAGCCTTGCTCTATAATAAACCGTTAGAGTTAAAAGCTGGAGAATCTCTGAAGCTGAAGTACAGGGTGTTGGTGCATTCCGGAGAGAAGGGCAAAAATGAGCTTGAAAACGAATATTCAGAATATATCAATCAGTAACCTAAGACAGGTGGAAAACATGAAAATCTATTTAGCTGGTATACTGCTGTTATTGATGTCGTGCAATAGCAATCAAGAATATAACAACGAAGCTACTGATAGCGCGAGGGAAAAGCCGAATATCATTTTTATAATGGCCGATGATTTGGGATATGGGGATCTATCCTCCTATGGGAGCCCATCGGTGGAAACTCCCAACATCGATGCCCTGGCCGATGAAGGGATGAAATTTATGCGGTTCTATGCTGCCTCAGCGGTATGCACACCCTCCCGGGCTTCCGTGTTAACCGGGAAGTATCCCCTCCGGTTTGATATTACCCGTCATTTTATGGTTGCCAACAGGCACTTGCCAGATGGAACTCCAACGATACCTTCAGTCTTGAAAAAGGCCGGATACGGCACCGCCCACTTGGGCAAATGGCATCTGGGCGGGTTGAGAACCGAGGATGTTGAGCGGCGACAAGAAGGAAAACGTGCTGTGCCTGGTCCTCTTCAGCACGGTTTTGATCATTATTTAAGTCAAAATGAGGGAGAACCTCCTCGGTTGACCTTGATCCGAGAGCGGCAAATGTACCGTAAGGGAGGACATCATATGTTCAGAAATGATAAACAAGCCCCCAAAGATGATAACCATTGGACAGAAATAAAGATAAACGAAGCATCACGCTTGATTGCCGACTGGGATGAAAAGAACCAGCCTTTTTATCTGAATTTATGGTTTACGGTTCCTCATACGCCGTATGAACCGGCTCCGGAGCCTCACTTATCAAAATATGAAAAAATTGGGGCTACGGGAGATCAGCTCCTATTTCGCTCGATGATGTCTCACATGGATGCCCAGATTGGCCGGCTGGTGGATACTTTAAAAGCCAGGAATTTATATGAAAATACCCTCATTGTTTTCACCTCCGATAACGGGCCGGCCTACCAGGGGAGTCCGGGACCGTTTAGAGGAGGCAAAACCGATCTGCACGAAGGAGGGATCCGGGTTCCAATGATTGCCGTTTGGAAAGGCCATGTCCCTGAAAACACAACCTCCTTTCAAACCATGCACATGGTGGATCTATTGCCCACATTCGCCGAAGCGGCCGGTGTGGATCATGGCATTGAAGATCTGGATGGCATGAGCCTGCTGGATCACTTGATGGGCGGGCCCCGCCAGGAACGGGGGGTCCTTACTTGGCAAATGGATCTATATAATCATTTTCAAAATCAGGGCCCCAAGCCTGAGCCCTATGCCACCTCGGTGGCTATAAAAGGAAAATGGAAGTTATTGGCAGATAGCCTGCAACCCACCGAGCTTTTTAACTTGGAGCAGGACCACCGGGAGCTGTACAATCTGCTGGGCCAGCATCCGGAAATTGAGCAGGAACTGCTAGAAGCATTGAAAGAATTTCATGCCGCACCCCGCAACAGATGGCCGGATATTGAATATTAGCAAATTGAAAACATGGATATTAAAATGATATATAATATAAAATGCAAAATATGTTTTTGTCTGTATTTTCTGTTGCTAAGCTTGAATTCGTCTATTTTGGGGCAGACTAATAGAGAAATTAAGGATACACGTCCAAATATACTTTTTATGATAGTTGATGATTGGTCCTATCCGCATGCCAGTGCTTATGGCGATGAAGTGGTTGAGACACCCACCTTTGATCGTATAGCTGAAGAAGGAATTCTTTTTCATCATGCTTTTGTTACTGCCTCTTCTTGTACGCCCTCCCGCTCCTCGATATTAACTGGCCAGCCTATTCACAAACTGGAGGAGGGTGGAGTGTTGGCTTCATTTTTACCAAGCAAGTTCCCAAACTATGTAAATTTGCTCGAAGAGAGTGGTTATATAGCAGGTTTGAACAAGAAAGAAAAAGGATGGAGTCCGGGGATTCCCGAGAAGGGAGGATACACCAGAAATCCTGCAGGTCCAAGATACGCAATCTCTGAATTTATAGAGGAGATTAAAAATAGTGATCAGCCCTATGTTTTCTGGTTTGGAGGATCTCATGGCGACGTTCACCGACCCTATAAACCAAGTTCCGGTCAAGAAGCCGGTTTGGAGATGAACAAGGTGAATGTTCCAGAGTTTTTGCCGGATGTTCCGGAAATTCGCTCTGACCTGCTAGATTATTACTACGAAGTACAACGCTTTGATCGGGAAGCGGCTGCGTTGTTGGAAAAGCTGGAAAACATTGGGAAGCTGGAGAATACCCTGATAGTATATACCAGTGATAATGGGATGCCCTTTCCACGAGCAAAAGCCAATGTATATGACTTCGGAACCAGAATGCCGCTTGCAATTTCTTGGACTGGTAAAGTAGAGGGAGGCAGAAAAACCTCACAATTTGTAAGTTTTGCTGACTTTGCCCCTACATTTTTAGAGGTAGCAGGTTTGGATATTCCGGAATCAATGACAGGCAAGAGCCTTGTCCCCCTGTTTAAAGCTGAATCGGTTGATGATCAAACGACAAACCCGATGGCAAATCATCCCAGGGAGCAAGTGTTCATTGAACATGAGCGCCACGCCTGGGTACGCGCAGGAAACAAGGGATACCCTGTACGAGCCATACGGACAAAGGATTTTCTTTATGTTCAAAATATTAAACCGGACCGGTGGCCGGCAGGCGACCCTCATTGGGTCGCAACGCAGGGACCATACGGAGATATTGATAGCTCCCCGTCAAAAACATATTTAATGGAACATCAAAATGATTCGGAAATTACTCTATTTTTCAAATTGGCTGTTGGCAAAAGACCGCATGAAGAGCTGTATGATATATCGGAAGACCCATATCAATTGAATAATGTTGCGACCAAACCAGAATATCAGAATGAACTAAAGACTCTACAACAAAAACTGAAGAATTGGCAGTACGAAACGTCAGATCCGAGATTCATACACAAGGATTACAGAAAGTTTGAAACATATCCCTATTATATTCCACCAATGAGGCGTTAAATTTCCAATGAGATTCACACTATTGAAGAAATTGAGCCTTCTATTCCTTGGCGGATACTCGGTTAAATTATGGATTCAGGGCTCACTAAACAAATGGAGTGCCTTCAGATAAAAGATAAACTACTAAATAGAATAGGCTATGAAAGTAAGCGATTCGTTACGTGCCACTGGAACTTTACTATGCACCTTGCTCACAATACTGATAAATTCCGCGGGTCACAGTCAGTCCCCTCAAAAACCCAATGTCATCCTCATCATGACCGATGACCAGGGCTACGGGGACCTGGGTTTTCACGGGAACGAGATTATTCAAACGCCCCATCTGGATAATCTTTTCGAAGAGTCGGTACGGGTCACCAACTTCCATGTTTCCCCGACCTGTACGCCAACCCGCGGGGCATTGATGACTGGCCGGTATTCCAATCGCGTGGGCACCTGGCACACCATTGCAGGCCGCTCACTGCTCTATGAGGATGAAAAGACCCTGGCCCAGATCTTTGCGCAAAACGGTTACGCCACCGGCATGTTTGGCAAGTGGCACCTGGGGGATAATTACCCGTTCCGACCGCTGGACCGGGGATTCCAGCAGGCGGTGCGTCACGGAGGAGGTGGCGTAACGCAGGGACCCGATTACTGGGGCAATAACTACTTCGATGATACCTACTGGAAGAATGGAGAGCCTCGCACGTATGATGGATACGTCACGGACATATTTTTTGATGAGAGCATGGCCTTTATCGAGGAACATCAGGAAAGACCGTTTTTTGCTTATATAGCTACGAATGCCCCTCATTCCCCGTTTCATGTGCCCGAGGAGTACTACAATTTGTACAAGGGTGAAGACCGGTTGCTGGAAGATCAGAAGCGATTTTACGGGATGATTACGAATATTGATGATAACATAGGGCGTCTGGAGGACCATATCCGAAAGCTCGGACTCCGGGAAAATACGATACTTATATTTTTGGGTGACAACGGCACGGCAGCGGGATATCGAGTGCGCAATGGAACCGAATATGGATTCAATGCGGGATTGCGGGGTACCAAGAACAGCGAATATGACGGCGGGCACCGGGTGCCCTTTGCCCTGCGCTGGCCAGCCGGCAATATAGGAGAGGACAAAGATCTCGACCAGCTGTTGGCCCATATCGATCTACTGCCAACCCTGGCGGAACTGGCAGACCTGAGATTTGTAGAAACCAATCCCCTGGACGGGAAGAGCTTCGCCCCCCTGCTGCTTGAAGAGAATCCGGAGTGGGAAAACCGGACCCTCATAGTTGACTCCCAGCGCATACTCAATCTGGTCAAATGGCGTAAATCAGCAGTCATGGATGAGACCTGGCGGTTGGTGAATGGTCGTGAACTGTATAACATAAAAGAAGATCGAAGTCAGGAAAATGACCTTGCAAGCAAGTATCCGGAGGTGGTGGACCGCCTGAGGGAAAGTTACGAACAGTGGTGGACCTCCCTGATGGAGCAAAACGTCAATGAACGGTACGCATATATAAAAGCGGGAACACGCTACGAGAATCCAGTTCGCATCAGCTCCCATGACATGCATATATATCCCTACAAGAACGCCTGGCATCAGCACGGGGCGCTGGATGCAACAACAGGGCAGGGCATACTGAAAGTGGAACTGGGGGAACCAGGCCGATATCGCATTAGCCTTCGCCGTTATCCGCGTGAGAGCGGGCTTGCGATCAACGAAAAAGTAGAAGCAAAAAAAGAGACTCTTGAGATTAGTTCTCCCATGCCTGGCAGTAATAATGTTAAGATGACACAAGCCACGCTTTACCTGGGGGATATCGGGGAGACAAAATCTATTCAGCCGGGTGCGGAAGCGGTGCATTTTGAAGGCACCCTGTCTGCGGGCAAATATGACATGACGGCTATATTACAAGACAACGAGGGACGGGTATATCCTTCGTATTATACCTATATAGAAAAAATAGAGGAGTAGGGAATGTTGTTTGTGTTATGAAATCTTGCGGGTTGTAAGCATATGTTTTATACCGCCTAAAAAATTTCCCTTGTAGAAACCCAATAAATATAAACAGTATGAGAAGAGTAACAACCTGGGATTTGCAATGAATTTAAAAGTTGACTTAATCTTAATCCTGGTCTTTCTCATCGGTTTTTCTGGCTGCCAGCCGAAAAATCAAACGGTTGAAAAACGACCAAATATAATTTTTTTGATGGCCGATGACCAGCGATCTGATGCGTTTGGATTTATGGAAAATGAATATGTTATCACCCCGAATTTAGATAGACTGGCTGGCGATGGAATATCTTTTGACAACGCTTATCATGTAGCTCCCATTTGTCAACCCAGCCGAGCTTCTGTAATGACAGGTCAATACTTGAGTACACATAAAGCGGGTTTTGACAGACCAACTGACTATATCATTACAAAAAGTGAGTTTGAAGCAAGCTACCCGGTTCAATTGCGCAACGCTGGATATTATACCGGTTTTATCGGCAAGTTTGGATTTGCTGTGGGCGGAGAAGAAAAAGTAAAAAATGATGGATTTGAAAATCGAAGTGAGTATATGCCATCTGAGTATTTTGATCGGTGGAACGGGTTCCCGGGACAGGGCAGTTATTTTCCAAGTAACGGCAAATTCAATGGATATAAGAATATATCGGGGGCTGGACATCTCACTGAATTTATGGGAAACCAGGCTACAGACTTCTTGCGCTCAGCCCAAAATATTGACAAACCGTTTGCTTTATCGATCAGTTTTAAAGCACCTCATGCCCCATTTACTCCAGCGGAAGAGTTCAGGAATAAGTACGAAAATGTTGACATTCCACGAATGATGAACGATGATCCGAAATATCACAAGAATTTGCCTGACGTTGTCAAAGAAAAAAGTCGCAATGCCCAATGGTATTTTGGCAGAACCGAGGATTACTACGGCAAAAGCGTAGATTACAGGAAGAATTGGCATATTCAAGTAGATAGTATATACCAGGAATTCATAAAAAATTATTACGCTCTTATTACCGGAGTAGATAACGTGGTTGGAAGAATTCGCAATGAATTGGAACGGCTGGGTATCGATGATAATACCGTTATTATATATACCTCTGATAACGGCTTTTTTGCCGGTTCAAAACAGCTAATGGGCAAGGCTCTTCTGTATGAAGAATCAGCTAAAGCCCCGATGATCATATACGATCCACGAATATCGAAAGAAGAAGGAATAAAACGGGAAAAGGCCCTCATATCACATGTGGATATTGCTCCAACGCTACTGGATATAGCCGGCCTCAAAATTCCCAGTTCTTATCCTGGTAAAAGCATTATGCCGTTGATTTATTCTGAGAAAGAGGAGATCCATGAAGCCGTGTATGGAGAAAATAACTTCGATAATTTCTATCCACTACCTTCCGAGATGGATAATATAGAAGAATATCAGTCGATTCGGTCAAGATTCATCAGAACGCCGGAGTTCAAATTTATACGTTACCACGAGAATCATCCGGTTACTGAGGAATTATTTAGAATTCAAAAGGATCCCATGGAAACAAATAATATTATAGATGATCCTGATTATCAGGAGATTGCAAAAGAGTTACGTAATATGCTTGATGCGTTTGAAAGTAGAATTTCAAATAATCCAGAAACCTGAACAGGCTTCAACAGTAATCATATGTCGGTTTGTAAAATTAAGTCAGGCTTTTCCTTTCTGGGGAAGGAGTTTCAGCCCTCCAATGGTCTGAAATACTCCGATGGGAGTTCGAATCTTGGTATGCTTGATCTTTTCCGGTCTGGACTTTGTATATTGCTAAAGCGTGCTTCCCTTGCTACTTGAACGAAGTGCACGGCCCAATTTCGCAGCTATTTGTGAGGATACCCAAATTTGAGCTACCGGGTATTTCCGCCAGATATAATAATATCATTGGCTTAAGCTGTAATTTGTTCTACTTCGTGAATAATCCGGGTTAAAGCCCTCTAATGGTGAGCCTGCTGCTCAAGCAGATGTATGGGCAGGGCGACGAGAGCCTTTCGGGAGTGTAGTTGATGACCAAAAGACAGTAGATTCGCGTTTTGAACCTCTCTTTAGTACCCAACAGGAAATGTTATCTTGCTAACGGCGTATGAAGTGAAAATGTAGTTATCATAATCTTTATCTTTTTAATCAGTATAAACAACATTGTGACAATCACCGTTATTTGCCTTTATCAATTTATTTCAAAAGCATAACAAATTGTTAAGTATTCCTTCCCATTGATCGAAACGTATTGTACAATGCGTATATAATTGGAATGATATCGAACTCTAAATGGGATGCCAGCATAATTTGCAAGGTATATTAATACTGTCAAAACAAAATATTTTCGCCTATTAGTTAATACACAGATCGGGTAACATTAATGACCAACAAGGCATACAAAAAGAATACCCCGGACAATTCAGAAAATACGGGTTCGGATCAAAGGAAAGATTTTGAGTCTTTTTTTCGGTTGTTCTATACTGACCTTTGTAAATACACCTATAGGTTCACAAATAATCGTGAAATTTCTAAAGACATCGTTCAGTCTGTGTTCTTGAAAGTTTGGGAACAAAAAGACTTCTGGGATGATTTTGATAGCGCAAAGTCCTACCTCTATAAATCGGTTCGTAATGAAGCACTCAACTATAAAAAACATGTGGAAGTAGAGAGGAAAACCAGATCAGAAGTCCGGCAACGTATCAAACAGTGGAAAGAAACCAGCCGACCAGATGATAATGAAAAAAGAATGGATCTTGTCAGGGAAGGTATCAACACTCTGCCGGATAAATGCCAGGAGATTTTCAAACTAAGTCGCGATAGCGGATTAACCTACAATGAGATTGCGGAAGTGCTGGGTTTGTCTGTCAAAACCGTTGAAACCCAAATGGGACGGGCGTTCAAAAAACTGCGCTCCTATGTAAAGGTACACCAGAGTAAGATTATTCTCCTTCTTGCCTTTCTTTTATCCTCCTGATGCTAGCCACAAAAACCCGATAACCACAAACGGGATCTGCTTTGGGTTAGTGTTTGGGTGTAGACTCTTCAACTACGAATATCTAGCCTGCTTTTCTCACCAAAAAGTCTCGACAGATAGTTGCATTCAATAATAATTTAGGTTTGTGGAAGAAATGGAAGATCAATCCTCCTGTCCTCCTTCTCCAAGGAACTCAATGATGAAAAAACAGCTCTTCATGTATGGAATGAGCGACCATAAAGTCCTCTCTTGAGAAGAGGGATTTAGGGAGATTGACCACGCCTTAATTATTTAAGTGGCGTTCACCCCTTATTGGACTTTTTGGACAGCCTCTGGGCCAATCGCGGGTTTTGCGATTTGGTCGGGAGGTGCAGGTCTGACATAGAGAATAACACCCCTCCCGCCTTCGGCGAGGGAGGCTGTCCAAAAAGTATTTTGATAACATAAGACGCCTAAATAAGTAAGGTGAATATAATTTGAGGTACGGGCTATCATCCCCCAATCCCCCTTCGAAGGGGGAATAAGGGGGATGACGCTCGATAGGGAAACAAGATGCCTAAATATTTTCGGCAGCAGTTTCGTTTATTTGACTTTTTGGACAGCCTCATTAAAGGCCTGCCCCAAGAAAGTAAGAAACAATGTTAAAGCTGGAAGCTGTATCGAACTCACATTAAATAAATTTTTTGTGGGGGTACCGGTTTTCTGAGTTGTGTTAGTAGTGAAAGTTAACAACAGAGGACAGGTTCGTTGATATGGAAATACCCTGGAAAAAACTGGGAAAATATTTTTCGGGTAATTGTACTTTGCAAGAACGCAAAGAGATTAAGGCATGGATACATGAGGATGCAACACATCAAAAAATTGCAGATGAACTAGAAGAGATTTGGCAGGATTCGGCAAATAACGGTGAATGGGATATTGACGAAGGCTGGAATGAGCTTTCGAAGAAGTTAGATAGCAAGAAAGATTCACCTTTGCGATTAGTTGAATCACCATTTGAAGAATATCGCAAACTCGATCAAAGGAATCGTAAAAAAAGAAAATGGTCATTTGGTGTGCATGTAGCGGCTGCCGCAGCGGTTTTGGTAATTGCTTTGTCCACTATGATTGTATACGAACACGGGCAGCCTGCTGAACAGCAAGAGACTGTGCTTGCCATGCAGGAGGTAGTAACAGACAAGGGACAACGCAGCCAATTTAAGCTCAGTGACGGCACGCGGGTTTGGCTGAATGGAGACAGCCGGTTAGAAATTCCATCAAAATTCAATTCAGACTTTCGAGAAGTGAATTTAAAAGGGGAAGCCTTTTTTGATGTTGAATCCGATCCTGACAAACCATTCGTGATCCATGCAGGAGAATCGGTGACTCGTGTTTTGGGCACACAGTTTAATCTCCATGCGTATCCCGACGAGGATGTACACATTGTAGTTGAGGAGGGCAAAGTAGCTTTTGGGAACCGCCAGTCTCAGCGAGAGCCTGCCGAGTTAGTCAGAAATCAGATGGCCATATTGACCGATAACCATGTTTCAACCAGTAAAGTAGACGACATCTCATACTATACCGGGTGGCGGCGCGGGCAGTTGGTCTTTAAAGATACACCACTCAAAATAGCGATGAAAAAACTGGAGCGTTGGTATGATATAGAAACCAGGCTCACAGATCCATCCCTGGAATCGCGTACAATTACAGGTAGTTATGAAGAGGAATCGATGACCGAAGTGTTAAACATCATCTCACTTTCAGTAGGTATGACGTATGAAAAACACAAAAGCACGATAACATTCCATCCAAAGTGAATTTAATTACTGATAAAACTCAAAAAGGGGAAATCTTATGAACTTTAGAAGCCACAATAAAGGGAAAGCATTCTTATGGATGCTGAGCATGGTACTGGTGTTGAGCATCAGCAATAGTTCAAGAGCCTGGAGTCAGTCAGCTTCGGGAGTTGAATCAGAAAATGAAGGCCAGGAAGTAGCCAAAGCCTTCTTTGGAAATGCAGATCGGCAAGACTTAAATTCTTCAATAGTGAATAAAGTTGTGTCTCTCCAAATGGAGAATGTACAACTCCTTGATGCTCTTAAACAGGTAGCCGGCGAGCATAATCTGAAACTTACCTACAGCAAAGAAGTTTTACCATTAAATAAAACTGTAACTGTAAATCTTAAGCAAGTTACCTTCAACAAGTTGATGTATTCGCTGCTGGAGGGAACTGGATTGAAATATGCAATCTCGGACAGAGGAAACCTGGTTCTCTTTAAAAGTCAGGAACAGCTTGGAGAAGTGCCTAATCTGGAAACCGTTTCAGGACAGGTCACCGATGCCAGTACCGGAGAAACATTGCCCGGTGTCAATGTACTGGTCAAAGGAACCACGACGGGGACCTCGACCGATAGTGAAGGTGAATTTGAACTCAATGTTCCTTCTCTGCAGGATACATTGGTCTTTTCCTTTATCGGCTATCAGACTTCGGAAGTTCCAATGAATGGCCGCACTGAGATAAATGTATCCCTGCAAACCCAGGCAGTTGCTGGTGAGGAACTTGTGGTTGTCGGGTATGGTGCACAGGAGCAACGGAGGGACTTGACAGGGGCAATTTCTTCGGTTTCTTCTGAAGAGTTGACTTCGCGCCCCGTTACCGATCTGCAATCTGGCCTGCAGGGTAAAGTAGCAGGGCTGAATGTGATGCAATCATCCGGCAGTTTAGACGGGGACTTCAATGTTAATCTACGGGGGTTAAGTTCTACCTCTAATAACAATCAGCCATTGTGGGTTGTCGATGGTATTCCGATATCAGGGGAAACCAATCGAAGTGGAAATGTGGATCTGTCTTTCTTAAACCCTAATTCTATTGAATCAATTGACGTTCTGAAAGGTCCTTCGGCAACGGCTATTTATGGCTCACGCGGATCGAATGGTGTTATTCTGGTAAACACCATTTCAAGTAGCGAAGGTGTAACACGGGTAAGTTTTTCAACTGATTTTGCTGTTACAAATCCCGTAATACCGGATCAGTTTGATTTGGGAACGACGGAACAGTATTTGAGATATCGGCAACAAAGTTATCAGAATGCGGGCATACCCTTGCCTGATATGATCGCTGACGATGCTGCTATTGAGGAGACGGCGGCCTCCCGTCCAAACAATGACTGGAAAGAGCTGGCATTTCGGTCAGGTAATATTCAGAATTACAATTTAAATGTAAGTGGCGGGTCTGAGGATATTCAGTATGGATTAAGTACTTCATTCTCAGATAACAAAGGCACCTTTGTAGGAAGTGATTATCAAGATTATGGCTTGAGAATCAACGTAGATGCTCAAGTTACTGACAAGCTCCAGGTAAGTACCAGGTTAAAAGGAAATCATAACAGTTATAACCGGGGATTCCCTGATTACTCACGAGGTAATACATTCTTTTGGCAGGAAGCGTTAAATAGAATGTATTTTGTTGCCCCATTCACTCCATACAAAGACGAGAATGGAAATTTCGTGACCAAAATACCCAATGATGATCCGATCCTCAATATCAACAATGCCCTTACCTGGAATTTTCTGGGAGGTGGATTTCAGCAATGGGATCTGAAGAATACGGATTATACCTTTTTGGGAGCCTTGAATATCCAGTATGATTTCACAGATAATATCACCTATCAGTTAAACAGTGGATATGAGTATCGCACGGGCCGATTTTATGATTTCAAACCTGTAAACAGTATTGCCGAGGGCAGTAAAAGAGTTCTGACAAGTAATAGAATACAAACGAACGAAGGCTTAACCACGAACCCGTATATCAGTCAAAATTTAACTTACCAGACGGAGTTTGGTGGTGTCCATTCATTTAAAGCGATGGTGGGAATGGAAGGTCAAAAGTTTGTGAATAGAAATGACTGGCTGGTAACTCGCGGGGCAACAGATCCTGCAATTACAAGGCACGGCGGCCAACCTGATATTGTATCTGCAGGTGAAAATGAGCAAAATAACGGGTTGTTGTCATATTTTACGCGCGTAAACTATAATTATGACAGTAAATACTACGTAACAGCAACCTTCAGGCGCGATGGCTCCTCCCGGTTTTCGCCGGAAAACCAGTGGGGTAATTTCCCCTCAGCAGCAGTAAGCTGGAGGTTGTCGGAAGAGCCCTTTTTGAATAACTCTGAAGTGATCAACAATCTTAAACTTCGGGTTGAGTACGGGCTTACCGGAAACCAGTCCATCCCCTCATTCCAATATTTAGCCCTTGCCAATAGCCATGTAGTTTCGGCTAATGACGCAACAGTAGCCGCAACAAGCCCGGCAAACCCCATAAGTCCTGAAATAAAGTGGGAGGAGCAAGAGCAGATTAATGTTGGAGTTGACTTTGGCCTCATTGAAAACCGGTTCTCGGGGTCGCTTGAATACTACAACAAAAAATCAGACGATCTTCTGACACAGGTCCCCGTGCCTCGTGAAAGTGGTTTTGCCGGTGGTATCTGGAGAAATTCAGGAGCGATGGTTAACAAAGGGGTGGAATTTCAACTGAATTCGGTGATACTCTCCGGTAGAAATAGTGACTTTTTCTGGGATACGAACTTAAACATTTCGTACAACGAAAATGAGGTTACAAGGGTAGGTACCACGCCCGGCGGTGATCAGCTCCAGCTGCGCGGCGGTGTTCGCTGGTCTACGTGGAGTACCATCACCCAGGAGGGCCAGCCTATCTCAATGATCAAGGGCTATGAATGGATTGGCACTATTGATGATCCCGATTTAGCCCAGCAATACGGTGTTGAGGTAGGGGCTCTTAAGTACAAAGATCAGAATGGTGACGGTCAGATTAACGATCAAGACAGAGTCTTTCTTGACCAGGGATTCCCGAAATTCACAGGTGGTTTCAATACGACCTTCAGTTATAAAAACCTGGATCTCTCGGTTAGTTTGGCCGGGGCAGCCGGTTACTCACTCATCAATAGCATGGGTGCGGCGTTAAACGGTGGAAGGATGGAGTATAATCAGACCAAAGAGTACATGAACAATTATTATACCCCGGAAAGAAAATCCGATAAATTTCCTGCACCGTCAGAAGACCTGTTTACAGCGCTCATCTGGAATCAGTATCCCAGTACCCGGTGGACTGAAAAGGCAGATTACCTGAGGATTCAGAGCGTGGGGCTTACCTACAACGTACCACAAAATTGGATACAACAGGCAAATCTCACCTCTGCAAGCATTTCACTGATAGGTAACAATTTGCATACGTTCACCAATTTCCAGGGAATGGATCCGGAGGCTACGTATTACAGAAGTCAACCGCTTTCCCAGGGGATATCCTCAGGTCAGTATCCGCTGTCGAGAAGTTTCCACCTAAAAATAGGTCTTAATTTTTGATCGTAGTTCATGAAATTTTTGATAACCTTTAAAAATCCAATTGATATGAAAGCTCAATATCAAATATTGCTGGTAATTCTCACGATATCCTTCATAATTACTGGATGTGAGGATTCTTTTGTACAGATGGATCCGATTTCCGCCCGTCAGATGGAAGATGTGGCAAAGGATGCGGATGGTGTTACCAAGATGACGAATGCCATTTATGGCGAGCTAACAACTCCCTATAACTATGCCCTGGGCATGTTTAACGATCAAATGAGCGATGATGCCTGGAGTGAGAGAACGCCCACATGGGATGATATGGGCACCATGAATAACGGGGTTGAACAATTAGGTGTTTCTTACGAAGGCCTGATAGATGGCGTCGCGCAAGCTAATCTGCTGCTGGATCGAACATCCGAACTTATGGATACATATACGGAGTCAGAAAGAGAAATAATCGAGGTTCGCAGGGGAGAAGCTTTCTTTCTCAGGGGGCTGATTTATTTCAACCTGGTTCGCCTGTGGGGCGAGGTACCGCTGTTAACGCAGCACTATGAAGATCCGTTTGAAGCAGCACAGCCACGAAGCTCCATTGATGAAATATACTCTCAGGTTAAAAGTGATATTGACGCTGCTATCGAAAGATTGCCCGAAAAGGCCGACACCGATAACTGGAGAGCCAATCTTGCAAGTGCCTATACCCTGAAAGCCAAGGTGCACCTTACCCTGGAAGAGTGGTCAGACGTAGTGCAGGCCGCTGACAATGTTATCAATTTGGGCACCTATTCGCTGGTTCCCGGTTCCGAATATGGAACCATGTGGGGAGAAAACAGGGCGGAAAATAACAACAGCGAAAGCATCTTTGAGATTGAATATGACGGTACCAGAGCGGCAAGCAGCTCATTCAATGAGCGATGGCATAAAACCATACATGCTACCGATAATGACAATACTACCGGCTTTAAAGGATCTGCCGGTCCCCATTCATTAGTTCAGGCAGTTCAGCATGCCGACAGCATTCGCCGCTATTACGCCCTGCTGCCTAAAGATGAAATGAGTGACGGTATTGAGAAATTTGCCACCTATGAGTATGCTGGTAACCGCAAATATTACTTGGGTGACGCTACCATACAAGATCCGCAAAATCACGTCGTATTTCGGTATGCCGAGGTACTGATGATGAAAGCCGAGGCGCTAAATGAGATGGGGCAGCCAGATCCGGCGATCGATTTGTTAAATCAAATAAGAAACCGGGTTGATTTCAAAGAATATACAGGGCCTGCTGATAAAGTATCCCTCCGTCATGCCATCTGGTTTGAACGAAGACTTGAGTTTACCAGCGAGCAGAAACGATTCTTTGACTTGAACCGCTGGGGCGTTCTGCTGGATACGCTGCGAACATTTACCGGGTTTAGTGATATGAGTGATCAACACTTCGTAGAACATGATATCACCGGCAAGCAACATTTTTACCTGCCATTGCCGCAAAACGTACTGGACTTGAATGCCAGGATAGAACCGCAATATGGATATTAATCCATGATTTAAAGAGACTCTCGAACTTCCTCCCTCATATACCCCTCTTGTAATACAGGAGGGGTTTGGGAGGTTCGAAGCAGCCGTATATCGAAGGGTTCTGAAAAAAGAGTTTAAAACGTACTGGATTAACTCCAGGATGCCTTTGCAGAACCCAATGCCTGGCTGGGGGACACCGACCCCAGGGGCATTACCACTAAAAAAGTCACATAGGTAAAATGGGTACAGTTAGAATGTACAGCCAAGAATGTCCCCCTTCGAAGGGGGTTTGGGGGATGTAGTGCTCCCACTTAACTGTTCAGCTATATATCGAATTTTGTGGCACCGACCCTAGAGGCACGTTAATCAGGAGTATAACTCACTCAAAACAATTTAATTGATAGTTTGGCATATTCCTCTGAAACGTAATATGAAAATCAAAACATCAGTTTATTATTAATAGATGAAGCTTACGATTGGTTTTTTTAGCAATTTTCGAATTGGATTTTTCCTGCTGGTAGCTGGATTGGTTTTTGGGGGATGTCAGAATAATCAATCTTCCCAATCAGGAATAACGGGAAACGCAGATCAACAGCAGCCCAATATCGTTTTTATTCTGGCGGATGACCTGGGATGGGCCGATCTGCCCAGCTACGGCAATTCATTTAATGAGGCGCCGAATATTACGCGGCTGGCCAATCAGGGGATGCAGTTCAACAACGCTTATGCGGCTAACCCTGTATGCTCCCCCACCCGGGCCAGCATACAGGCCGGACAGTACCCGGCGCGGCTGGGCATCAACGACTTCATACCTGGGCACTGGCGACCGTATGAAAAAGTAACCGTCCCTACGAACGACACACAATACTTGCCCGGTGATATCACGACTATTGCCGAAGCACTCAAGGAAGCAGGCTATGCTACGGGCTATTTTGGCAAGTGGCATCTGGGAAGCGAGCAGCAGCATCAACCGTCCAGCCAGGGATATGACGACTCGCATGTATATGCCGGGGGCGGGTACTATGATTCCAATTTCAGACCGGAAATCACCCCTGAACCGGAAGGTCGCCTGTCGGAGATTCTGACTGATCGAAGCCTGGCCTTTATGGAGGCAAACAGTAATCGGCCGTTCTTCCTGTTTTTATCTCATTTTGATGTACACGTTCAACTGGATGCCGACAAGGAGCTTATAGAGAAGTATCTGGATAAAGAGAACAGCAGTACGTATCCCGGCAATGCCGTTTACGCGGCCATGATCGAGCACATAGACCAAAGTGTGGGCCGCGTGATGGATAAACTGGAGCAGCTGGGCATCGATGAAAACACGATGGTCGTATTCTTTTCTGATAATGGCGGGCTGATTTCCCGTTTTGACAAGATTCCACTGATTGCCCAAAACAGTTTATCTTATTACGAGGATAACCCGCTGCAATATGTGGCCAGCTCTAACGCTCCGCTGCGCGGAGAAAAAGGAACCATCTACGAAGGGGGAATCAGGGAACCGCTGATTGTACAGTGGCCGGGAAATATACCTGCGGGTACCACCAGTGACGCGCTGGTCAGCAGCATCGATTTTTACCCTACATTCCTGGAGCTGGCCGGGGCCGAACTGCCTGAAAACCAGGTCGTAGATGGGAAGTCGATTGTACCCGCGTTGCTTGAAAATAAATTCGATCCCCAGCGACCGATGTATTGGCATTACCCGGTGTATCATCACGATGTGCCGGCAGGGGCCGTGCGCAAAGGTGATTGGAAGCTCGTGGAGAACCAGGTTACGGGAGAAGTGAAGTTATATAATCTGGAATATGATATCAGCGAATCTACAGATATGAAGCAGTGGTATCCCGAAAAGAAAGAAGAGCTTTATGGATTATTAAAAGACTGGCAGAAAAACGTAAACGCTGACCTGCCCACTCCAAATCCTGATTTTGATCCCGAAAAAAGGTATATATGGGGAACACACCCGGATAGATAACTAATATCGATTTGAAAGTACCATTTAATCCTATGAATCATATTTATTTCATGAAGATCGTACTCCTAGTTGGTTTATTACTTATTAGTACAAGAGCATTATCCCAGGAAAGTCCAAATCCCAGTCCCCCCGTCCAGTTCGAAAAAGTACAGGTCGCCTCAGAGAGTTTTGAATCCGTCGGGGTCTTCGACGTCAATAATGATGGAGAATTGGACCTGGTCTCCGGTTCGTTCTGGTACGAAGGACCCGATTTCCCCCAAAAAAGATATATCGGTGAGGTGGAGCGGTACGGCGAATATTGGGATGACTTTGCAACGATTCCCCTGGATGTAAATGATGACGGCCACGTTGATTACGTTACGGGCGGCTGGTTTGGAAAAAGCATCCGGTGGCACGAAAATCCGGGCGATGATTCAGAGTGGAGCGAACATATCATCGACCAAACCGGAAATGTGGAGACGATCCGCAGCTGGGATGTGGACAGCGACGGATACCAGGAAATTGTACCGAACAACCCGAACGACCCGCTCAAATTTTATACGCTGGACCGGGACGACAGCGGGCAGCCGGCCGGCACCTTTACCAGGGTACCCGTCTTCGAGCGCCAGGGACACGGGCTGGGATTCGGTGATATCAACGGCGACGGAAGAGGAGACTTTATCATTAGTGAGGGCTGGCTGGAAGCCCCTGAGGATCTTGAAACTGGTGAGTGGACGCTGCATGAGGAGTTTGACCTGGATGATGCGAGTGTCCCGATACTGGTCGTGGATGTGAATAAAGATGGCAAAAACGATCTGATTGTGGGACAGGGCCATAGCTACGGGCTCGACTGGTATGAGCAGAGCGTCACCTCCGGTGGTGACAGGAGCTGGATAAAACACTCCATCGATCCGAATAACTCCCAGTTTCATACCATGGAATGGGTCGATATCGATGGGGATGGAGAATATGAGCTGGTCACCGGGAAGCGCTACCACGCCCACAACGGCAACGATCCGGGAGGCGATGACCCGATTGGCCTCTATTACTACAAGTGGAACGGAGAGGTGTTTGTTAAAAATACGATCAGTTTTGGACCGCTCGGCGAGGGCAAGGGCACCGGCATCTTTTTTGAGGTGGTGGATCTGAACGAAAATGGCCGTAAGGATATCGTGGTGGCCGGCAAAGACGGGCTCTACGTGTTTTTTAATGAGGGATGATACCATGTAGTCAAGGGCATGGGGGATAAAAAGAAGATATCCCTGAAATGATTCCGGTAAATTTACTTTTAAATCAGTTTGAAGAATGCGAAGTGCTAAAATATCCAGTTTGTCAATTCTGCTACTCCTCGTTTTTTTACAGGGCTGTGCTACGGCTGAAATCACGACATCCGAGGAGGAGAAGTCTACTCCATTTGAACTCCGGCACGGCGACCGGGTGGTCCTGCTGGGCAACTCCCTGATCCAGAACGACCTGGAGTATGGCTATATTGAATACGCGCTGACCACCCGCTGGCCGGGGCGGGACATCACGTTTCGCAACCTGGGATGGACGGGAGATACGGTGCATGGGGAGGCCCGCAGTTACTACACCACCCCGCCCGACTCCTATGAATTGCTGACCCGGCAACTGGAGGAGGTGGAGCCGACAGTTGTTTTTGTGGCGTACGGGGCCAACGAGGCCTATGCGGGGAAAGAGGGGATCTCCCGGTTTAAAGAGGGCTTGCAAAAATTACTGGATAAGATTGACGAGCTGGATGCCCGGGCGGTCCTTCTGTCTCCGATCCCCCAGTTGGCAGGGGGCCCCTCCGGGGAAGGGATAACCCAGCGCAATGAAAACCTGGCGCTGTATTCATCGGTCATCGCCCAGACGGCCGCCGAGCGGGACCTGCGATATATCAACCTGTTCGATCCCTTACAGGATATTAACAACAAGGAGCGGCTGACAACCGATGGCGTTCACCTGAACGAGAATGGATACTATTTCCTGGCGTCCGTGATGGAGGACCAGCTGGGACTTTCGTCCCGGGAATCAGCCGTTAGCATCGATCTTTCCGGGAACGTGATTGAGTCCACCGGACCCACCACAATACTGCAGAACCACTTCCAGGACGACCGCATGCAGTTTACCCTGGCCCATTCGATCCTTCCGTTGCCCCCTCCGCCTTCGGAGACGCTCACCCAAGAACATGCCATACGTTTTCAGGTCAGGGGACTCAACAATGGGTGTTATACTTTGACGGCAGATTCGGATATCGCGGCTTCCGCATCGGCGGAGCGGTGGTCGGACGGCGTCCGGGTTGACCGGGGCGTCCTCTTCCGGCAAGCCAACGAATTGCGGGAGCGTATCGTGGATAAAAACCAGTTGTTCTTTCGCAAATATCGTCCCACCAACAGAACCTACCTGGTCGGGTTCAGATCGCATGAACAGGGACAGAATGCAAAGGAGCTGGAGCAGCTGGACCTGTTCATATCAAGACTGGAAGGGCAGATATTTCAGCTGCGGAAGCCACATCCCAAACACTGCACTGTACAATCGGTTAAGTAGCAAGCGAAATTTAAAAATTTATTTGTACGGAAATGAGAAATCAGAAACCCGGTATAATGACAAATGGCAAGGGGATACATCACTGGATGGACAGGATGCATACTACGATTGGAGGCGTCAGCAGAATTCCGGTTGGCCTGCTCGGAATCGTGTTGCTGCACATGCTTTTGATCTCTCCTGTCCGGGTAGCCGCGCAGGACAACCTGCGCAATGTCCCCAACCCCTATCCGCAGTATGAGCTTGAAACCCTGAATGTGGCTGACGGATTTGAAGTCAACCTGTTTGCCGATGAACCGATGCTGGTTAAACCGATACAGATGAACTGGGATGCGCAGGGGCGGTTGTGGGTCGTCGGCAGCGAGCATTACCCGCAGCTGAAGCCGGGAGAGGTGCCCAACGACAAGATTTATGTGCTGGAAGATACCACGGGCGACGGGAAGGCGGATGTCTCGACGGTCTTTGCCGAGGGACTGCATATCCCTACCGGAGTATTGCCGGGAGATGGCGGTGCGTATGTGGCAAATGCAACGGAAATTCTGCACCTGAAGGATACCAATGGTGACGGCAAAGCCGACCAGAGGCGGAAGGTGTTGACAGGATTTGGCACCGGCGATACCCATCATCTTGTTCATACATTCCGGTGGGGACCGGCAGGGCGATTTTATTTCAACCAGTCTATCTACATACACAGCCGGGTTGAAACCCCGCACGGGGTGAAAGAGCTGAAAGGGGGAGGCGTTTGGCGCTTTCAGCCTGAAACAATGGAATTGGGTGTTTATGCGCGGGGACTGGTAAACCCGTGGGGACTGCGGTTTAACAAGTGGGGACAATCCTTTTTAACCGACGGCGCCGGACGTGAGGGAATCAACTACGCCTTTCCCGGGGCCACCTTTGTATCGGCTCCCGGGGCGGAACGAATACTCGAAGGATTGAATCCCGGTCAGCCGAAACATTCAGGGCTGGAAATTATTTCAGGCCGGCATTTCCCGGATTCGCTGGCGGGCAGCTTTATCACCAATGATTTTCGGGCAAACCGTATTAACCGGTTTGTCCTGGAGGAGCAGGGCAGCGGGTATGTTTCGAACCAGGCGGAGGACCTGCTCTGGTCCGATAACGTAGCGTTCCGCCCTGTCGATATTTCGATTGGGCCGGATGGGGCTATCTACGTTGCAGACTGGTATAATCCGATCATCCAGCACGGGGAGGTAGATTTTCGCGATCCGCGCAGGGATCATACGCATGGGCGCATTTGGCGGATAACGGCGAAAGATCGCCCCCTGGTCGATAAACCCGAACTGAAAGGAGCATCGACCGGAGAACTCCTGGATGCCCTGAAACGGCCGGAAAAGTGGACCCGCTCGCAGGCGAAGCGCCTGTTGAAAGAGCGGGGGGGTGAGGAGGTGGTACCCGAACTGAAATCATGGGTCGATGGTTTGGATGCTTCAGACTCCCGTTACGAACAGTACCTGCTGGAGGCGCTCTGGGTATTTCAGTCGGTAGATGCTGTTAATCAGTCGCTACTTGAAAAAACGCTGCATGCCGGGAATCACCAGGTGAGAGCTGCCGCTGTCAGGGTGCTGAACTACTGGTATGAGAATATTGATAACGCCGCCCGTTTGCTGGAACAGGCGGTGAGAGATGATCATGCGAAAGTGCGTCTGGAAGCGGTGATCACTCTTCGCAACCAGCAGAATGCGACAGCGGCGGCGACGGCCCTTTCTGTGCTGGATGACCCCATGGATACCTTCCTGGATTTTGCTCTCTGGCAAACCGTCCGTGAATTGGAGCCGTACTGGATGGAGAGGCTTCAAACAGATTCAACCTTCCTCCGGGATCCCCGGAAAAGAGCGTATGCATTAAAATCGGTTCCCAATCCGGAGGCGGTCGGTCATTTGCTAACGCTTTACCAGCAGGGGGAGATGCCTGAAGAATATAACGAGGACCTGTTTAACTCCGTCGCCCGGTGGGGAACGCCGGAGGATCTGGCGGTAATCCTGGATTTGGCCACAAGTGATGCCGACGTCCACCGAAAGAGGCGGGCCTCGTACCTGGCGTCGCTCGCAGAAGCGGCCCGCCAGCGCAAGGTAAAACCGGCTGAAGGTATAGATCGAATCATCGATTTTATCGACAGCGAAAATGTGGAAATTGCCCGGCATGCGGTGCGGCTCACCGGGTACTGGAATCTTGAGCATCTACGAGAGGACCTTGCCGATATTGCGAAAACAGGCAAGGAGGCGCTGAGACCGGCGGCGATTGATGCGTTGGCTTCCCTTGGTGGCGAGGAAAGCCTGAACATGTTAGCAGAGATGAGTGGATCGGGGAACCCCGACGAGTTGCGAATAATGGCCGCCGAGCAGCTTGTCAGGTTGGATTTGGAAAAAGCTGCCTCCAATGCTGTACAAATATTCCGGCAGGTATCAAGTCAGGCCGGCACAGCGGATCTTTTTTCGGCGTTCTTTTCTCAGGAAGGGGGCATTGAAATACTTGCAGAAAAGCTTTCCAGCCAGGAAATCCCCAAAGAGATTGCGCTGGAAGGGCGGAAGCTCATGGAACGACAAATTCCATTTAACAGGAGAGAAGATGAGGACGTGGAAGCCCTCAGGCAGGCTTTCGAGGCATCGGGAGGGGAACTGCCCCCGGAACGGATGCCACAGGAGTTGACCAGCCAGCAGTTCAACAGGCTCGAGCTCGATGTCAAGGCAAGTGCGGATCCCGCGCGCGGCGAAATGATTTACCGGGAGCTTAACTGCGAAAGCTGCCACGCGATAGGGGGAGCGGGGGGCCTGATGGGACCCGATTTAAGTAGCCTGGGAGCAAATGCACCCACCGATTATATTATCAATGGGATCCTCAACCCAAGTGAAGATATAAAAGATGGATATGAACTATATCGCGTTGTTCGACAAGATGGCAGCGAAGTCAGGGGATATATTGTGAATGAAACATCTTCTGAGTTGATATTGCGTGATATTTCAGGAGACGAAATATCCATACCGGTAAATCAGATCGAAAAGCAGGAGGTTGTCCCCGGATCTTTGATGCCACCGGGATTGACGGCCGGACTGGAACGGCAGGAATTTGTCGACCTGATCGGGTTCCTGTCCAAGCTCGGGGAAACAGGGGAATACCGGGTGCCGAATGAGAAACTGGTGCGGCGCTGGCGTACCCTGCCCGGCAACGAAGAGATTGTTGGACAAATCAATAAAACGGGAATTAACTTTCCGGCCCAAAACCGCACCGAGTTGAGTTGGCAGCCTGCATACAGTAAAGTCTCCGGGGATCTGCCGGTTAAAGAACTGCCCGTTATGGAGGTAGAGGGCGGGCAGGAGTACAGCTTTGTCAGGTTTGAACTCGAGGTTCTTTCCGGGGGCAACGTGGAGTTTGTGTTCAACTCAACAGAAGGGATTACCGCATGGGCCGGTGAGGAGATGATAAAGAAAGTGAACGGATCGTTTACGGCGGAGTTAACGAAAGGGACTCACGAGGTTACCCTAGCTATCAATCGCGATAATCGGGAAGAACCCGCAATCCGGATTGAAGTTCGGGAACCCGGCAGTTCACCGGCCCAAACAAGACTTATAATGGGCAGCTGATGCTGATCAAAATTCTGGTTGTCACGTCTGTATATAGCCGCATACTGTGTCAAGATTGACATTAATACAAATCTTGTGCTTTCAACAATTCAAGGGGACCTTTGCATAACCTGCTATTTTTCAGGTGGTAGTACAACTCCCTCAGAACGAAGAAGTGAGGGTTTTGCAAAGCCCTCTTCAACTAATATAAAGATGATGAATTCCGGGTCCGTATGGACGGAATTCGATTTATCCGGCAGTACCAAGTCCGGCATGCTTTTGTCTGATCCATATCGGGCCAATCTTTGTATAAGCCCTCTTTTCTTTTGGGAACGTTCTGTTTGCAACTCGACAATTATTAAGAAGGTGCTTTACTCTTTGAAATTTATGGCTTAACCTGCACGACACGAGAATGCCGGAATATCAGTTGGGATTTGGGTAAAATGATCCGCGTTTTTTATTCACAGAGTGAACCGGCGCCGGAGTAGATCTGAAATGCCCCGTATGTATATCGATCTGATGGTAATCAAGTTTTGGGATAAGCTGGGATAATTCACTATTAAACGTTCTTTATTCTTCCCAAATAGCAGTACATGTGACGAGAGAAGGTATTTCTGGCAGAATAATACTTATCGGAAATTTTAAACAGACACTGTAAAGGAGATACGATATGGCAGAAAAGTCCAGTTCCCGCCGTAATTTCATTAAGACATTAACAGCCGGTACCGCCGGGCTCACCCTGGGACTCAATGCCCGGAGTTATGGAAATATACTCGGTTCCAACGATCGCATACGGGTGGGTATAATCGGGGTCGGTCGCCAGGGGCGTGGACTCATGGGCAATTTTTTGGATGAATCTGATGCCGAAGTCGTCGCCTTGAGCGATGTGTACAAGCCAAACCTGGATTTTGCCGCTGCGCAGGTACCCGGCGCTGATACTTCCAATGATTTCCGGAATATTCTGGATCGAAATGATGTGGACGCGGTTGTCGTTGCCACCCCCGATCACTGGCATGGACCAAATACCATTTTGGCCTGCCAGGCGGGAAAGGATGTATATGTAGAGAAACCACTTTCCCGCTACATCGAGGAGGGACGAAAGATGGTGGAAGCGGCCCGTCAGAACAACCGGGTCGTGCAGGTGGGGACAATGCAGCGTTCAGGCCGCGTGTTCCAGGAGGCGGTGGAGATTGTACAGTCGGGCGATCTCGGTCCCATCAGTTTTGTGCGTACCTGGAATTACGGCAACGACTATCCTGAGGGGATCGGGAACCCGGGCAACAGTGCTCCGCCAGAGGGACTGGATTGGGATATGTGGCTGGGACCGGCCCAAAAGCGTCCGTTTAACATCAACCGTTTCGGTGTAGTGCTGAATGAGAAGATGGAATACCAGCGATGGGCCAGCTTTCGCTGGTTCTGGGATTATGCCGGCGGCATGATGACCGACTGGGGGGTGCATCTGCTGGATATTGTGAACTGGGCAATGGAGGTGGAGGCGCCGGAAACCGTAACCTCGGTCGGGGGTAAATTTTACCTGCAGGATAACCGCGAAACGCCGGATACCCTTTCTGCTTCCTACCAGTATCCCAATTTTGTCTGTACTTACGAAAATCGCGTGCTCAACAGCAAGCCGATTGATGAAAAAGGATACGGTATCCTGTTTCACGGGACCGAGGGCACGCTTTTTGTCGACAGGGGATCACTCAGGCTGACCCCGGAACCGGGCAGCAAGCTGGAAGCACTGAATATGGAGGTCGAGGAAAACGCCCGCGCCAAGCACGTACGTAACTTCCTGGACTGCATAAAATCCCGCAACAAGCCGATCTGTGATGTGGAGGTCGGTCATCATTCTACCGTAACAGCCCACCTGGGGAATATCGCATTCCGGTCAAAAGAGCGGATCGAATGGGACCGCGAACAGGAGCGGGTCACCAACAGCAAGAAAGCCAATGAACTGGTCTCGGGATTTCACCGCGAGCCGTGGACGGTGTAAAGGTTGCACGACCGGATGGGAAGCTTCAGAATCCGCAATTAAATAAAGAAAATGCGGCTGGTTTGAGGCGTGATTATTTAAGCCTGGAGGAAAATAATCCTGGTTTTGAGGTAGAAATCCACAGATTTAATTTTTAAATACCAAGGCGTTAAAATCGGGAATTTTGTTCGGAACCTGTTCCCAGGCGTTGTGGAATCCGAAATGCCTGGTTGGAAAAGGTTATACCTGCACGAACATATTGAAATTGAACAAAATGTCGATTTGACATTCTCAACCAACCGGTAACCCTGTTTAAAATTTTTGCTAAATACGGAAGTGATGATGGAGCGCTCATATTTTGGCACATCTCGTAATCTTTTTTTCATATTCCCATGCTTTCTGGTACTCTCACTGCTGATGCTTACCAGTACACCGGTGGAGGCTCAGCAGCCGCAGTGGCCGGAAATTGAGTCTGAACACAAACCGTGGACCCGCTGGTGGTGGCAGGGTAGTGCGGTTGACAAACAGAACCTTACCCGCGAACTGGAAAAACTGAAGGAAGCCAATATCGGAGGGGTTGAGATTACGCCGATATACGGGGTCGCAGGATATGAAGATCGATTCATTGACTACTTGTCGCCCCGCTGGATTGACATGCTGAAGCATACGCTTAAAGAAGGCGAACGGCTTAATCTGGGTATCGATATGGCTACGGGTACAGGCTGGCCGTTTGGCGGTCCCTGGGTAGATGAGGATCACACCTCCAAAAGGTTGTATTTCAAGCGTTTTCCACTCAAGGGGGGAGAGCAGCTGTCGAAATCGATTCAGCATACGCAGCAGCCGTACCTGCGCGCAATCGGCAACAGCGTGCAGAACCTGGATCAGCTCAACACCGGCTCAGCTCTGCCGGCCGGCAATGATCGCTTGACAATCGATGAGCTCAAGCAGCCGATAGGCCAAAATGAGCACCTGCAGTACTGGGCTCTCGAACAGGTCCGGTTTGAAAAAGAGCTGCCGCTGCTGGCCGTAGTTGGCTACTCGGCTGACGGTCGTTCGATCGATTTGACCGACCGGGTTGATCAGAATGGCGAGCTCCATTGGACCGCCCCCAACGGATACTGGATGGTTTATGCCGTATTCCGGGGATGGCACGGCAAGATGGTGGAACGGGCCGCGCCCGGGGGAGAAGGCTTCGCGATTGATCATTTTTCTAATGAGGCACTCAATCATTACCTGGCAACATTCGATTCCGCTTTTGCGGGAGAAGATATCAGCTCACTCCGCTCGTTTTTTAACGATTCCTACGAGGTGGATGATGCGGAAGGGGAAGCCAACTGGACGCCCGGGTTTTTCGACAAATTTGAACAGCAGCAGGGATATGATCTCCGTAAACATCTCCCGGCGCTGCTGGGCGGGGTTGTTACCGAGCAAAAAAGGCGCGTGTTAACCGATTACCGTGAAACGATTTCAACGTTGTTGCTGGAGGAGTTTACCCGGCGATGGGATGCGTGGGCTGACAAGCATGATGCACTCATCCGCAACCAGGCTCACGGCTCACCCGGCAACCTCCTGGACCTGTATGGCGCCAGCGATATCCCGGAGACGGAGGGGACCGATATATTACGGGCTAAAATGGCATCGTCCGCCGCAAATGTAACGGGCAAAAAACGCTCCTCTGCTGAAGCGGCAACCTGGCTGAACGAGCACTTTACCTCCTCACTGTCCGATCTCAAAAAGGCGATCGATCGATATTTTATCAGTGGTATTAACCACGTTTTTTATCACGGAACGGCCTATTCCCCCAGCGAAGAGCGATGGCCGGGATGGCTGTTTTATGCCGCGGTGCATTTCAATGACCGCAATCCTTTTTGGGATCATTTTGGAGCCTTCAACCACTACGTAGCCCGGGTGCAGTCGTTTATGCAGTCTGGCGAGCCCGATAACGATATTCTGCTCTATTTCCCCATCCAAGACCAGTGGGCCACACCCGGGTACGGCTTGCTGCGCCATTTTGAAGGAGGACTCGGAGCCCCGTTTGACGGCACCCCGTTCAAACAGGCGGCCGAGCAGATGGTGGAGCAGGGCTACGGGTTTGATTTTATTTCGGACAGCCAGCTGGCCAGGACCGGGAACGACGGACGGGACCTTCGAACAGAGGGAGCAGCTACCTACCGCACGATCGTAGTTCCGAAGAGCGAGTATATCCCCCTGTCCACCATGCGTCATTTGCAGGCGCTGGCAGAATCGGGGGCCACGCTCATCGCCTACGGGGGACTCCCGGGAAAAGTTCCGGGGCTCGGGGATCTGCAATCGCGCCAGCAGCAGCTTGAACAACTGAATCAGCAGCTTGAATTTAATGCAACAGATACGGGCGGGGTGGAAGAGGCCCGGGTAGGGAACGGCCGTATCCTGCGTGGTGAAAACCTGGATGCGCTGCTGGCACATGCCGGTATTCAGCGTGAAAAGATGGCCGACCATGAATTGATGTTTAACCGCCGAAGCCACTCCTCAGGTCACCACTATTTTATTACAAACTGGGGTGAGGAGACCGTGGACGGGTGGATCGCTCTGTCCCGCGAGGCGGAATCGGCCGCGATTTTTGATCCGGCCCGGGATGCTGCGGGATATGCCCGGGTACGGCAGGGAAGTGGAGGTGCAACGGAGCTGTATCTCCAGCTTGACCCCGGGGAGTCCATTATTGTTAAAACGTATGATGGCGGGGTCGGGGGACCGAAGTACCGCTATACGGAGGCAGCGGGCGACCCCCTGCCTCTGCAGGGACAATGGACGTTGTCGTTCCGGGACGGCGGTCCTGTTTTGCCGGATACGGTGCACTTGGATCATCTTAAGTCGTGGACCGACACCGGTACCGGCCCAGTCGATCACTTTTCGGGTACTGGCGTCTATGAACTCGCATTTGCCGCTCCCGGGAACTCCGCGGACGGGTGGATCCTGGACCTGGGAACAGTAAAACACAGTGCACGCGTATATTTAAATGGAGAGGATTTGGGGATCTTGAATGGTCCCGGCTCTTCCCTTTTTATCGAAGGGGAACAGTTACAGGAGCAGAACACGCTGAAGGTGGAGGTCTCCAACCTGATGGCGAACCGTATTGCCCGGCTGGACCAGCAGGAGGTGAACTGGAAAAAGTTCTACAATATCAATTTCCCGGCACGCCTTGGGGAGAACCGGAACCGGAGGGGGCTGTTTGACGCTTCTTCCTGGAGTCCCCGCGCATCAGGACTTTTGGGCCCGGTCATTTTACAGCCGGTACAGGTCGTGGAATAGGTCGCCTGGTGGAAGTCCGAAAAAAAACCTGCTGGATTTCGGGTTCCATGTCGCGGTAAAGCAAAATTTGAAAAAAAATGAAAAAGAGTTGAAGGCGTTGAATAAAAATTGAATATTGGGAACGTTTAAAAACAGTGATTGCCTGAAAACAGGGAAGATATTGATAAAGGGAATGCAACGGAATATAATTTAAGGGCCGAAACATACGTTTCGGTAACTGTAAATTATATGGTGGTTTCGGGGATCTCGTCCGGTAAAAGTCAGATCGTAGGGTTTCTGGAACCCGTCCGCGCAGGCACGATTTATCTGGGATATCACTACATAAGTTTTCAGGAACACCGTATTTGCATGAACAACAGTTGTATCAGAGGAAGGGTAAGAAGTGCCTCTCGGAACTTCTTACCCCTCTTTTGGTGATGGAAGGTAATATTGTCAGCTATTTTGCAAAGCAATTCAATTCCAGGAATCATCCTGAAACTTAAAATCGAATATTCATGACACGTTACGCACATTTATTGAAATACCTTTGTGTATTAGTTCCCGCCTTGTTGTTTATATCATCCTGTTCAGATAAACGATCCGGTCCGCCAAAAGTGCTGGTCTTCAGCAAAACAGCGGGCTATCACCACGCATCAATACCGGATGGCATTGCAGCTATTCAGAAATTGGGGGCGGAAAACGGCTTTGAAGTTGATACCACTACCCGCTCCGCAACATTCACCGAGGAAAACCTGAAGCAGTATTCCGCCGTTATTTTTCTGAGCACGACCGGAGATGTGCTGAATAAATACCAGGAGGCTGACTTTGAACGGTATATCCAGGCCGGGGGCGGCTATGTGGGAATTCACGCCGCAGCGGATACGGAATACCACTGGGGATGGTACGGCGATATGGTGGGCGGTTATTTTCTTGATCACCCCGGTATCAATGACCCGCATCCCAATGTGCAGGAGGGAACCTTGACGGTAGAGGATGCGACTCATCCCTCGACCGAATTTTTGCCGGATCCGTGGACGCGGACCGACGAGTGGTACAGCTACAAGGAGTTCAATGACGAGGTCAATGTTTTGTTGACGCTTGATGAGGAGAGCTACCAGGGTGGAGCCGACATGGGGTACCACCCGATTGCGTGGTACCATGACTACGACGGCGGGCGGGCCTACTATACCGGGCTGGGACATACCAGTGAGTCTTTTACCGAAGACCTGTACCTGCGGCACATATTGGCGGGCATTCAGTACGCCATCGGGGAAAATCGTGTGCTCGACTACTCCCGGGCCACAACCGAACGCGTGCCCGCAGCCAACCGTTTTTCAAAGGAGGAGCTGGTCAGGGGAGCGTTTTTTGAACCCACGGAAATGACGATTCTCCCGAACCGGGATGTGCTGATCGCCCAGCGGCGCGGCCATATATCGCTCTATAAAAACAGTGATTCTACCCTCACAGACGCCGGGTTCCTGGATGTATATCATGAGACCGATGTGGAGGGAGTAAATGCCGAGGAGGGACTGATGGGGATCAAGGCGGATCCCAATTTCGAGGAAAACAATCACGTCTTCATCTTTTATAGTCCTGTTGATACCTCCGTCAACCGGTTATCGAGATTTACATTTCAGGACGATAAGATCGTAATGGACTCGGAAGAAATTATCCTTCAATTTTATTCGCAGCGCGATATCTGCTGCCATACCGGGGGATCAATCGCTTTCGACAGTGAAGGCCTGCTGTACCTGTCCACCGGCGACAATTCAACACCGTTTAATCAGCCTGACCAAAAATATACGCTTGATGGGTACGCTCCCCTTGATGAACGCGAGGGATTTCGACAGTATAACGCGATGCGTTCTTCCGGAAATGCCAATGATCTGCGGGGTAAAATCCTGCGGATCCGGGTCAATGAAGATGGCAGTTACGACATCCCGGAGGGCAACTTGTATGAACCCGGCCGGGAAGGGACCCGTCCCGAAATATATGTGCAGGGCAACCGCAACCCCTACCGCATTTCTGTAGATCAAAAGACGGGATACCTCTATTGGGGGGAGGTCGGCCCCGATGCCAACAACGACAGCCTGGAAACAAGAGGCCCGCGCGGGTACGATGAAATCAATCAGGCGCGTGAAGCCGGCTTCTTCGGGTGGCCGATGTTTATCGGGAATAACTACGCGTATCACCGGTACGATTATGGCACGGGCGAGCCGGGTGAAGCATTTGATCCAGAAAACCCGGTGAACGATTCAAGGCTGAATGGCGGCATCAGGGAGCTTCCCAG
Organism: Halalkalibaculum sp. DA384; assembly: GCF_043951955.1. NCBI lineage: Bacteria > Pseudomonadati > Balneolota > Balneolia > Balneolales > Balneolaceae > Halalkalibaculum > Halalkalibaculum sp. DA384. Next base: position 37,504 of record NZ_JBINJE010000033.1, read on the forward strand.
GCCAAAGCCCGCTTTTATTTGGTATCCATATGCCGCCTCCGAAGAGTTCCCGGAAGTGGGTACCGGCGGACGAAATGCGATGGCCGGCCCGGTGTATTATACCGATATGTATCCCGAAAATACGAGGTTGCCCGACTATTTTGACGGAAAACTGTTTATATATGACTGGATTCGCGGCTGGATAAAACTGGTAACAATGGATCCTGACGGGGACTTCTCCAAAATGGAACCGTTCATGGCAGATACCGACTTCAACGCCCTGATCGATATGGAAGTGGGGCCCGAAGGCCGTGTGTATCTGTTGGAGTACGGCAGCGGATGGTTCTCTAGAAATGATGATTCCGGGTTGTCAATTATCGACTTTAATCCCGGGAACCGAAAACCGGTCGTGGAGGATATTGCGGTCAACAAGACATCAGGTACACTGCCGCTTACGCTGGAGGCCACCGTGGAAGCCAGCGATCCCGAAGAGGATGCATTAACCTATATTTGGCATCTCGGGGATGAAACGACGAAAGAAACAACAGAACCGCGCATTGAACACACCTTTAACGAGATAGGAGAATATGCGATCTCGGTGGAGGTGCGTGATGAAGGCGGGCTCACGCGCTCCAGCAATCCGGTGTCGGTGTACGCAGGCAATGCGGCCCCGGAGGTCAGCATCAATATCAAAGGCAACAGCACGTTCTACTTCCCCGGTGTCCCGGTTGAGTACGAAGTGGAGGTAGTAGACAAGGATGACCCGGAGGCTGCAGATGATCTTTCCTCGCTGGTCGTTTCGGCCGATTACATTGAAGGAAGCGATCTGGCGGAGGCCTCCCGCGGGCACCAGGTGATGACCGAAGCGATGAGAGGCCAGAGCATGATTGAGTCGCTTGATTGCCAGGCATGCCACACCCTGAACTCTTCGTCGATCGGTCCCTCCTACATGGCGATCGCCGAACGATACCAGGATTCTTCTGATGTGGTTCCCCACCTGGTGAATAAAATTATCCAGGGTGGAGGTGGAGTATGGGGCGAAACTGTAATGCCGGCCCACCTCGATATTACGGAGGCCGACGCGCGGAATATCGTCACATGGATACAGTCGCTGGCCGGAGAGGGTGAGGTGGAAGAGTCGCTGCCCCGGTCCGGAACGGTTGATCCCACACTGGGTGAAAAGCCCACGCAGAGCGGGGTACTCGTGTTGTCGGCAAGTTTCACCGACCGCGGCGGGGAAAATATTAAGCCTCTTACCGGTAACGCGAGCAAGTATCTGCGCAACAGTACCATGAATTTTGCGGAGGCCGACAACCTGGAGGGCTACTCAACAATGACCTATGACGGGAATCTGCTTATGATGGTTCCTCAGGAGGCCGGTTCATTCAGCCTGGACGAAATTGACCTGACGGGGATCAACTCCGCACGGTTGACGACCGTTACCCAGGAACCCTTGGCTTCAAATTATATATTTGAGTTTCGGCTGGGGGCGTCAGATGGAGAAAAGATCGGCGAGGCAACCTTTGAATCGAATCCTGATCCCTCGGGAGAAGGTCCCTATTTCCAGCCGCTAACGGTAACGCTCGACCCGGTTACGGATGGAGCTATGCATGATCTGTATATCGTCAGCCGTCCTGAAAATCCCAGGGATGCCGGTACCCTGATCTTGTCGATGATTGAGTTCATGGCTGATTAGCTCATATTTTATAATTGCATGATGCACGGGCAGGCGCTCGTTTTACAGGTATGACAAAAATCATACTGGTACCAGGAGGTAGTATTTATTAGGTAGGGGGGCTTTGCAAAACCCGTGGTTTTGCAAAGCCCTCTTTTAATAGATACTGCCTCTTTTTTATATTGGGGGCTTAAAATCAGTTTTGCATGGAGATTTCCCGAGGCCATGCTATCCCGGAATTTGTGATTGTGCCTTGCAAATATTCTATCCTGAAACGCTCGGTGTCTGCGTGTGAAGAAGGTGGTCTGGCTTAACCGGTTTAGTCGTTTTCAAAAATCAACTTGCACGCAGGTAAGCCGTCCGAATGGACGGTGGACAAAAAAGAAATCAACAGGTGCCTTCTGGACGTAAAGGAAATGAGTTTCGCGAAGCTCTTTTCCTGTTGAATATTAAGTTTAGAAAAACGATACTTTTATCGCCGATGCGCGGGTGCTGTAATTCCTTGGATCTAGTAGCCACATTTTTTTGACCAGGACCGATTATCCATGCTAGCAGTCCCTGATAAATCATCGCTTTTTTTCAGTAGATTGCAGGCATGACAGTCTCTTAGAACGTGAAGCTTTTACTGTAAAGCCCGAGATATTTAACCTTGTAAAAACAGGGCCGGGGCAACAGTACTCAGGTATCGGCAAATTCTTAATGTAAACCTAATTATTAAAACTAGTCCAACAAGCATGGGACAAAGTTTTTTGGAAAGACTGGATACACGGTTAGACTCAATAGACGAGTTTGAACGTGAACCGGTACCTGAAAATAAGCGCAAAGGATGGAAAGGCTTTCTCGGAATGTACGCCGGGGAACATACAGCCGGCACGGAATTCGTTATTGGACCGTTGTTTGTAGCCCACGGGGTTGCCGCCTACGATCTTATTTGGGGCCTGATTGTTGGAAACATACTTGCGGTGCTGAGCTGGGCGTTTCTTTGTGCACCGGTAGCCGTAAAAACCAAGCTTACGCTCTACTGGCAATTGAGAAAAATTTGCGGGCCAAAGCTCGCCTCCATTTACAATGTGGTGAATGCGCTGATGTTCTGTTTCCTGGCTGGCTCCATGATTGCGGTGTCAGCCACTGCGGTGGGGCTGCCGTTCGGTATTCCCATGCCGGGACTGGGAGATTGGCTGCCTACCAGCATTGGATGGGTTGTAACTGTTTTTATCGTGGGACTGATAATCACGTTGGTAGCCATTTTGGGTTATGATTATGTGGCTCGGTTTGCGAATATTGCGTTTCCCTGGATGATCCTGGTTTTTGTCGCGGCTGCGTTGGCGGTTTTGCCACAGTTGGGGGTTCATTCGGTATCTGAGTTTTGGACGGTTGCCCAGGAGAAAATATGGACCGGGACGCCCGCGGAGGGGCAGAGCAAATTTACCTTTTGGCACGTGATGTTTTTTGCCTGGTTTGCCAATATGGCCATGCATATCGGAATGTCGGATATGTCGATTCTGCGGTTTGCAAAAAAATGGCAGCATGGATTTTCGTCGGCAACAGGCATGTTTTTTGGACATTTTATCGCCTGGATGGCATCCGGTATACTTACGGCCGCGGCCGCGGGAGCTATAGCGCCGGGAATCATCGCTTATAACAGTGCCGGTGTGGCCGGCGCCATTTGCGTGGTCATTGCAGGATGGACCACCGCCAATCCAACGATTTACCGAGCGGGACTGGCTTTTCAATCGGTTACTCCCAACTGGAAGCGGTGGAAGGTGACCCTGTTTACCGGGCTGGTGACTTCAATTGCCGCATGCTTCCCGGCGCTTGTTATGCTGCTGCTCGACTTTGTAGCCCTCTATGGCCTGGTTTTGATGCCGATGGGAGCCGTAATATTCATGGATGTGATGGTGTTCCCGAAAATCGGGATGAAGAGCAATTTCGCAGAATTGGTGCAAATGGATTTTAACTGGTCGGCAGGCCTTACGTGGTTCGTCACACTGTTGCTGTGCCTGTTTATTTACCTGTATATGGGAGTGGAAATATTCTTTCTCGGTCTGCCGGGTTGGTTTATTGCGATACTGCTGTATGTGGGATTAAGCAAACTGCAGCAAGACAGGTTTCAAAAGGCAGCCAATGTAGAAATGGCCAAAACATAATCTGCATGCCGTCCGAGCCGGTTGAAGACGATTTGACTGAATTTTTAATTTTAACAAAAAGTGTAAGACTTGAATACAGGAACAGTTATGACTTCAGATAAAAAGAACAAAAGTACCGTCAAAAATTACTTCAGACAAGTTGAAAGCAAGTGGGATGATGCGGAGGTTAAAGGCAAAGATGCCCTCGACCGCCTGGTCTACCGTTCAAATTTGCTGGGAAGTGATGCCTACATCAACAATACCGGTGGAGGGAATACATCCAGTAAAGTGATGGAAGAGGATCCCATTACCGGAGAAGAAGTTGAGGTGCTGTGGGTCAAAGGTTCAGGGGGAGATCTCAGGACGGCTACACGTCCCAATTTCGCCTCCCTCTACCAGCAGAAATTACTGGATCTCCAGGAGGTCTACGCCGGTTTTGAAAATACCGGTTTGAAAACTCCTGCCGAGGATAAAATGACTGAGTATTATGCCCACTGTACCTATAATTTGAATCCGCGGGCACCATCTATCGATACCCCGCTGCACAGTTTTATTCCATACAAATTTGTTGATCATACCCACCCGGTACCTATTATTGCCATCGCCACGGCTGATAACGGGGAGGAGCTGATGAAGGAGATCTATGGTGATCGCATGGCATGGGTTGACTGGATGCGACCCGGTTTTGAACTTGGACTTAAACTGCAGGAAACCATCGAAGAAAATCCGGGTATCGACGGTATCATTCTTGGAGGTCATGGGCTGATAAATTGGTCCAATGACGACAAAGAATGCTACGAGCTTAGCCTTGAACTGATTAACCAAGCGGCAGATTACCTGTCTGAACATGAGTTGGGAGAAGAATCTTACGGTGGACAACAATATGAATCGTTGCCAAAAGAGGAGCGGCGTGAGGCGCTTTCTGAAGTTTTACCTTATATCCGGGGTCAGGTAAGCAGGGAAAATAAATTTATCGGGACGATTCAGGATGATGAGCTTACACTGCAGTTTATCAACTCAAAGGATGCACCTGAACTTGCAGAATTGGGAACCTCCTGTCCGGATCACTTCATTCGGACCAAAATAAAGCCCTTGTACGTTGAGTGGGATCCGCAGGATGAAGATATCGATCAACTGAAGGATAAGATCAGCAACGGACTGAATCAATACCGAGAGGATTATATTGAATACTACGAAAGTTGCAGTCCGGAAGATCCATTTGATATGAGGGATCCGAATCCCACTGTAATTCTTATTCCGGGTCTTGGAATGATTACCTGGGGGAAAAACAAGAGTGAATCACGGGTCACCGCCGAATTTTATACGGCTGCCATCGGGGTCATGCGAGGAGCTGAATCGGTGGGCAATTATACTGCAATTTCCAAGCAGGAAGCCTATGATATAGAGTACTGGGCTCTTGAAATTGCCAAACTGAAACGCATGCCACCGGAAGATGAGCTCTCCCGGCAGGTTATTGCGGTTGTCGGAGCCGGAAGCGGCATCGGCAAGGCACTGGTTTCGCGACTGATTGAAGAGGGAGCCACCGTAGCCGCCCTCGACCTCGATGAAAAAGCGGCCACCGGAACCGCGGATGAAGTTCTCGACCAGATCGGAATGGGAATTGGCGTTGCGGGGTCCGATATCAGCGGATCGGGCGATGTGATCGGAGTGGGCTGCGACATTACGGACCGAAGCTCTGTTCAGGACGCACTGAAAAAGCTGACCATCGCCTATGGCGGGTTAGACAATGTGGTGGTAACCGCGGGACTCTATCCCACACCAGACGATGACGGAAACCTGAGTGACAGCGCCTGGGACAAGAGCTTTGCTGTCAACGTCAAGGGAAGTTTTATCGTGGCAGATGAGGCTTCCAGGATCTGGGACAAGCAGGGGCTGCAGGGCAGCATGGTGATAACAACCAGTGCCAACGCCGTGGTAGCGAAAGCCGGAAGCTTCGCCTATGATACCAGCAAGGCGGCGGCCAACCACCTGATTCGCGAGCTTGCGATCGACCTTGCTCCCAATGTTCGTGTTAACGGCGTGGCTCCCGCCACAGTGGTGGAAGGCAGCAGCATGTTTCCCCGCAACCGTGTCAAGGCGTCACTTACGAAGTACGGCATCGACTTTAGCGATGACGAGGATACCGAAACTCTGCGGGAACGACTGGCTGAGTTTTATGCCAGCCGCACCCTTACAAAGCGACCGATCTCGCTTGAACAGCAGACCGAAGCGATCTACCAGTTACTAAGCTCAAACATGGAGAACACAACCGGTCACATCGTTCCGGTTGATGGCGGCCTGACGGAAGCTTTCCTGCGCTAATGCTCAAAGTTCTCTTTTAACGCGTTTAGGGGTTAGGATTTTAACAATTTTAAACTAAGAAAGGCCATGCAAACGCTTGATATTCAATATCTTAGGGATGTTAATTCTCAC
>NZ_JBINJE010000034.1:0-40637 GCF_043951955.1 Halalkalibaculum sp. DA384
TAAGTTTATGTTGCGCAACGACTTAAATATACTGAATCTTCCGCTTTTTTATTCGAAATAAGTACTTTTCTTATCTCGAACTCACGTTAAATAGGGCTTCCCTCCTCAAAAGGTCACAATTGCTCCTTGCCGATGATAGAATTGTACCTTTTTGTGTGAACAAACCCCGTAAGGGTTCTAGTTATTTGCTGTTAGGAATTAGTTATTAGTTGTTTTTCCGAACAACCCCTCACGTCTCATGTCTGTCAGTACGACCATTTGAGGCGAAAAAAGAGCAGATTTGGAGTTTCGGTTAACCCGTCAAGCACCGATCCCTTGAGAAGTTGCGACAAGACCAGGAAGTCGAAGTTTTCAGCGAGAGATACGGAGATCTGGGGAATGAGGATAAATATCGATCGGTCGAAGCTGCCCATAAATCCGAGGTTGCCACTCACCAGGGGATGAAGCTGGTAGGAGCCGTTCAGGAAGAAAGCGCTGCGGGCAATGAACAGGTTGTCTGCGCTGGGGGGACGCGTGAGTTCCTGCAGGGCTGCCCCTTGACGCCGGTACCCGCCGTTGTACAGGAGCTCTCCCTGCAGATAGACGCCGTTGTCCAGCATGTAATCGATGCCGGCGGTAGCGGTAAAATGGCCCGTATCCCCAAAAAAACGATCCTCCGGGTGGAAATAGGTGAGTTCCCCCTTGAAGCCCGAATCCCGCAGGTAGCCAGCCCATCCGGCTCCCAGTACCGCGTACTCCAGGTAGTGGCCGGCCACAAACTGTACATCATAGCTGGCCAGGCTGGTGTGCACCATGCCCCCGATCACGGATTCGTCAAATGTGTCGCCGATTCGGTAGCCGGCCTCCACACCTGAGGCGTAGCTCCAGCTGTACTGCGCACTTATGGCATCCACGCCCGGCCGTTCCTCGTAATCAAAATTGAGATAGGAATAGGCGTTGAACAGGTCGTTGGGATTCCACACGTAGGTGCGTCCCCAGTTCAGTCGCTGGCGCCCCACGTGCAGCTCAAACGGGCCGTTGATGTAGCTCGCATGCAGCCGGTCGATCTGGGAGTGCAGAAGCGAGTGATCACCAGAGTGCCAAACCCGGGAGAGATCAAAATAATTGGGATCCTGCTCATAAAATTGCTTCAGGCCGGGTGTATGTTCGATGGAATATCCGTGCAGCAGCCGGGTGCGCAGGTCGGCGCGAAATTCCAGTTGATCGTGCAGCGTCCAGTCACTTTCCAGCCGGTGGTGCAGAATGTTATCGTAACGGAGCATGGAAAAGTCGTTGCTGATGGAAAGTTGCCCCAGTTCTTTCACGTAACCACTGAAATCAATATCGAATGCATCGTCCTGGGCATTTGAATTTATCGGTAAATAGAGTATGGTGGCTGCTAGCAGGAGCACACCCCGCAGAAGGTTCATAGTCAAAGAGCCTCCTCCCAAAGGGGAACGAAAGCGAATGTCCATGCGGGTAAAAAATTTCATAATAAATTCTTCAATTTATCTAAGCGGGTATCAATACGGAAATCGATATACGGGTCTCCAAGCTGATGCCACGTAACTTTATCGGATCTCATCCCGGTCAATTTGACCATCTACGAGTGTAACCACGCGGCGGGCCCGGTCGATGACCCGCTGATCATGCGTGGAAAAGACAAAGGTCATCTGTTCCTTGTCATTGAGTTCGGCCATCATATCCAGCAGCTCGCCGGAGGATACCGAATCGAGATTGGCGGTTGGCTCGTCGGCCAGCACAAAATCCGGTTTCGAAGCCAGGGCCCGTGCCACGGCCACCCGCTGCTGCTGGCCGCCGGAAAGCTCGGAGGGACGCTTGTCGATCTTGTCTGCCAGGCCAACCTCCTCCAACAGGTGAATGCTCTTCTCCCGGCACTCTTTGGCCGGGCGACCCTGCATCTGCATGACAAAAGAGACATTTTCTATGGAGGTGAGTACCGGAATCAGGTTGTAGGCCTGGAATACAAACCCGATATGGTGCAGCCGGAAATTGATCAGCTCGCTGTCGGAAAGCGTACCCAGGTCTGTCCCCTGTACGGTGACCGATCCCTCCGTGGGCGAATCGAGTCCGCCGATGATATTGAGCAGCGTCGTTTTACCGGAGCCCGAGGGTCCCACGATGGCGGTAAACTCCCCCTTGTCAATGGCAAGATCCACCCCGCGCAGGGCATGCACCGGCACCTGTTCTTTGTTATACACTTTGGTGACTCCGTGAGTAGTTATTACTGGCATGGTATGGCGTTATGGATTTCGTATTACGGGTTGCCGGGTGTTTTTGTATCGTTTTATGAAGGTAACTTTGTTCAAATTCTTATTCCCTGGTTAAAAACTTATTGAACCCGCTACCCCTGCCATCAAATCTTCCGAATCGCTTCCACCGGTTTTAGCTTCAGGGTTTTCCAGGCCGGGTACAGTGAAGATAGCAGGGCAGCCACCGCAATCATCAGTGCGATATTGAGATAGTAGATTGCCTCGATTTCGGGATAGATGACGGTACTCATCCCGTAGGCATTCAATCCCTCCGCAAAAGCGCTCAGGTTGATTCCAGTCTCTTTAAGCAGGTCGATGGAGATCCAGCTGCACAGCAGTCCCAGTGGAGCACCGGTCATGGTAAGGAAAACCGTCTCCGAGAGAATCATCATAAACAGCCTCACTTTGTTCATGCCCACCGCCATCAGCATGCCGAGTTCGCGGGTGCGCTCCAGGATCGCCATCAGCATGGTATTGATGATGCTGAAGACCAGCGCAATGACAATGATGACCATGAAAATGTAAAGAGTCACGTCCATCACGCTGTACACATATCGTAATTCCGGGGCGATATCTCCCCAGGATGTGACATTCAGGTTCGGGAACTGGCTGGCAAGCTGCTGTGCATAGTGTTCAGCCTGCCCGAAATCATCCACTTTGAGCGTTATTTTGTGCGTGAGGTCCTCCTTTTCCAGCAGGCTGTTGAGGTCGGTTGCTTCTACAAAGACGTTGCCGTTGTCGTAGTTGTTGTTGGGGGAATCAAAAATCCCGGCCACGCGGAAGGCCCCGGCGGTAATGTTTCCGTTGACATCCTGGAAGCTGAGCACCATTCTTGATTTTAAATCAAGATCGAGCCGTTCGGCCAGTTCGCGCCCGATGACCACCGGGTTTCGGCTTACGCCCTGCAGCATATCTCCCTCCACCAGGTATTGCTGAACAGGGTTTGTGCTGTCTGTTTTCGAATTTATCCCGTGAATGGATACGCCGTAGCTGTTGGAGGCGCTCTGGGCCAGGCCGGTGCTCAGGCTTTGCGGGCGAATTTCCGTGACGTGGGATTCGGCTTCCAGCCTGTCAATGACTTTATCGGCATCGGGGATTTCGCAGGTGGGATTAAATTGGTCCTCAAACCGGGGATGCGTGATCTGGATATGTCCCACGGAAAGATTGAGCTGATTCTGGAGATATCCCTGCGCCATGCCGTTCATAAATGCCGAGAGGAAAACACCGGCCCAGACCCCCAGCAGTACTGCAACTACCACGACGCCACTCCGCGTGGGATTACGCCACACATTTTTCCAGCCGAGACTGATGATTTTTAAAAACATGATTACCCCCTCATCGCTTCTACAGGATTAAGACGGATGGCCCGGATAATCGGTACCAGGCTGAACAGCAGGGTAATGAAAAATACGATGACCGCCTGGTTGAGGAAGATATCCGGCGCGACAGAGAATTGGAGTACGGGCTCCATCGCGTACTGCTGCAGGGCCGACTCCATATCGCCGGTGAGCTGGATCGGGTTGACATTGAAATACCACGAGATCGGCAGGCTCACCAGGATACCGAGCCCCGAGCCCAGCATTGAGATGAGGATCACTTCGCAGGAAAGGATCTTCAGGATCATGGAACGCGGGGTGCCCACCGACAGCATCACCCCAAATTCGTAGGTGCGTTCCGAGACCATCATGAGTACGGTGCCCAGGATGCCGAATCCGACAACCATATAGAGCACCATCAGTATGATGATGCCGCTGCCGCGGTCGGCCTGAATCGCCTGCTGCAGCTCGGGCATGAGTTCTTCCCAGGACATCACCTCGTACCGGTCCGGCGAAAGACGATTTCGGAGCTGCTGAACAGAAGGTTGAACCTCCCGGGCATCATCAAGAATGAGGGCCGCGGTGGTGATTCGGTCGGGGGCAACAAAAAAGTTCTGTGCAGCCTCCAGCGGCAGGTAGACCAGGCTGCTGTTTAGCTGCGGGTTCGGATAGGAAACCGTTCCCCTGATGGGGTAGAGCCCGGTGGCGTTCATCCCGCGGTATCCCTGGCCGATGAGTACCAGGCTGTCCCCGATCTGCGCGTCGAGTCGTTCCATCAGTTCATGGCCCACAAGGGCCGCCTGCTCGCTGTTCGATTCAAAATAGCGGCCCTCCCGAAGCCGGTTTTGCGGGGCGCTGAGGGCTCGTTCGGCTTCTACGTCGATACCCATCACCATGGCCGGACGGCTCTGCTCGCTGGTGGCCGCCAGGGCGTATGACTCGATACGCGGGGCAATTGTCGTCACTGATTCCACCTGGCGTACCTGTTGCTGTAGCGAGTCGGACAAAACGAAGCTGTTATTTAACGTCTGTTCATCCCAGTACCCGTTGGCGTGAACCTGGATATACCCGGTGAAAGTACCCACCGTGCTCTCTATCATGTTGTCATACTGTCCCTCCTGGCTGGAGCGTGTGATGGCAGAAAGCGCCACGGCCACCACGATGGAAGCCAGTGTAATGATGGTACGCCGCCTGTTCCTCCAGATATTCCGCCAGGCCAGTTTAAATGCGAGCATGTTTAGTGTTCAGTTATCAATTATCAGAGATTGTTTCTTCTTCGCATTACGCATTTTGCAACAGGCATCAACTGTCATTCAACGCGTTTCATATTCTGTATGCTGAAGAAGCTCTCCGAAATGTCGATATCAAATTCAATTTCGTTGTACATGAGCACCGTTTTATTCCCGGGCTCGTCCGTCGGTTCCATCTCCATGTACGTCGGGATAAACCGTCCATCCAGCTCTTCCACCTTCGAGCCCGTCATGGTTCGCATGAGCGTGCTATCCTCATCGTAAAACTCGGTGCGCAGCTGCAGGTACTCCTCTTTGGATATAAATACATTCACCTTGCCCCAGACGACCGGGGCCTCGGGCGTGGGTATCATTTCGATATTGTAGCAGTCGTAGCCGCTAATAGTGGTGTCACCCACAATTTCGTGCGTATAGTCGGTAACGATGGAGGATTCGCGCACGAGATCGTTGTTCGAAAAGTCGGAACCCATCCACGACTGACTCATCATGGAGGGCGGCAGCTTGATTGTCCGGTTGATGTTCGGCAGCCAGTTCCAGATTTCGTTGCCCCGCTTCAGGTAGGCCGTGCCTTCGTCGCGGGCCGGGGCTGTCACCAGCATCAGGCTGTACTCATCGCCCTTGTTCCAGGATTTAATAGTGAGCGAACGATCCCAGTTGGGGCGTATGATCTTCATCGTGATTTCCGCCCGCGAGCTCTCACCCCGCATCTTCAGGTCGGCCTGCCGTACAATCTCGGTGGCATCCTGCGCCAGTGCCGGCAGCGCGAGTGTAAGAGACAGCAAAAGAGAACTAGCGATCTTCTTTGGGGTGCACATATTCATCCAGGATTTTTTGTTTGATTGTTGTGTAGGGATACTCCTTGCCCATGGTGATGCAGCCCAGCGCCACGCCATCCAGCTTGGCCGCCAGGTAGTAGGCTTCATCCTCGGGATCGTCATACCCCAGCTTTTCCAGCAATTCCGACAGCAGCCTGACCTGCCGTTCGTTTTCCTTCTGAATATGGGGCTGGAGTTTGGCCACCGCATCCGGCTGCAGGGCTAAAGAGATCATCAGTCGCATGATCTCCGATGATTCTTCAATATAACCGAATACTTTTTCCAGCATCAGTTCCAGGCATTCGGCAGGGGAACACCCGTCGGGGAAAGTTGTGGCCTCTTTCCCCATCTCCTGCAGATCTTCAAAAATAGATACCAATATCTCCTCCTTGCTGGAGAAATAATGGTAGATCAGTCCCTTTGAAACTGCAGCTTTTTCGGCAACCCTGCGTACCGAGGTGTTGGAAAAGCCCTCTTTTGCAAACAACTGAAAGGCGGCCTCCTTGATCTGGTTGCGGGTTTGTTCCCGGATCTCTTCATTTTGTTCGGGTGTTCTGGGTGACATGGTCATCACATTTACAGAGTCTTAAAAACCGGTTTTCTGAGCACTTTTTTGCCCGAAAATTCAACCTCCCCAGGTATGAGCAGCAACCTGCGGTTTCGAATCCGCGGGGGCATGGGTGTACTAACAAACCTTGGTTTCCAGCCCCCCCCCCTCTTCTGTTGACTAATCGTTCAGTCAAAAATGTAGCTAAAGAAGAAATTACAGTCAAATTAAATTATCTGGCAACTGTGCATCATCAACTTGTTGTTGAATGGGATACCTTCAAAATATGGACGAGATCCTTGTCATATGAATTATAGACAATCCGATAGTTTTCTCTTAGAGGGCTTTGTAAAATCCGCTATTCCCCGTTATGAGGGAGTTGTACTCACGTTTAAAAAAGTAAACAGGGTCGGTGGTACAACCCCCTCCCAACCACATAACAGGTTCCGCAAAGGTCCATAGAATTACCCGGATCCCAGGAAGAACGCTGGTACACCAATCAACCAATGACTACGCCAGGAACAGTGTGCCCGAAGAGGAGATATTTTCAGGAAGCGATTTTTTCTGTCAAAAAAATAGGTATTCCCGATAATTAGGCGTATGTTAGGGCGTTATATTTAATTACTCACCTGTATTATTATTTTTTTGGAAAGACGCGTTAACCCAACTCCTTTCATAAGATGAACCTATAGGTGCATAAAAAACACACAGTACCAATGGCACAACAAGGAAAAGTAAAGTTTTTTGACACTCAAAAAGGATTTGGATTTATCAAACCTGATGATGGAGGCAAAGATGTCTTCGTTCATAGAAATAACGTAGACGCTCTTGGACCGAACCAGGGCTTAGAGGATGATGAAGCCGTCGAATTTGACGTCGAGGAAACACCAAAAGGTTTAAGCGCAACGAACGTTGTAAGCTTGGATTACAAATAGTTTGAAGATATTCAGACTTTGAGCAGAAGGCCTGTTCCATTGCGGAGCAGGCCTTCTTTGTTTCATGGAGGAAAAGCGGGGAATCGAAGAGTCGGGTGAGGGAGAAGAGGAAGCCGGTCTTGCTGCCAATTTCATTCCCGGATAACTGTTGATCATCTAAAATCAATCTCGGTACAGAGTTGTAACCCCGCCTTTTAAACGACAGTACCTCACCAGAGGAGTTGCTTCATGCAGAATACGCTTCCGCCGCTTTTCAGGTATTCCGAGGTCTCCACTTCGTGAATGGTAAAGCCGGCCTCCCTTAGCTTGCTGTTGACCTCTCTGCAGCCCTGTTGGATGATCACGTTTTTGCCGTCCGGGCAGGAGGCGTTGCAGGCAAAACGCTCTTTGGCTTCATCTTCGCTGGCTTCAATAACGTGATCGAAAACGGCGTGGATGAGTTTAAGTCCCGATTCAGTAAACGCTTGCGGGTAGATAAGGACAGTGGTCTCATTTAATACGCAGAAGCAGGTATCCAGGTGATAAAAGTGCTCGTCCGCAAGCCGGAGGGCCATGACCGGCACATCCAGCATCCCGGAAACGGTTTTGTAGGCCTCCCTGGAGGTCCGGTACCCGTAGCCGCCCCAAAGCAGGCGCCGGCCGGAATGCCAGATCGCATCTCCGCACCCCTCGAAAGCCCGGACTTTTTCACGGTCCAGGTACCGTATTTCATAGCCCTGCTGCCGGTACCACTGCTCAATGTAGGGAACCTCTTCTTTGCGCATATCCGAATGCATGATACTCATGACCACCTGTTTTCTTCCTGCAGGATTGATATAAGGCAGGCTCTGATTCGCACAGAATACCATATCGGGCAGTCCTTTTTGTCCCTCCAGCCGGTGAACCGAAAATCCCAGTTGCCTGAACACCCCGAGTACCTGCTGCCACTGGTTCCGTGCAGCCGTTTTATCTACATTGCCGATGTTGTCAGCCATATGTGGGTTGATCGCGTAATCCACTGAAAAAAAGGTCGGTTCCACCATCAACACCTGTTTGGGGGCCGGCAGGGCGGGAAGGTTGTGAGCAGAAAAGGTAAGGTGGTCGACCGAGGTGATAACCTGTGCCATAAGAATTAAGGTACCTGGTATTCATGTGTATCGTTTAAAGATATTACATTTCGGGCCCGCAGAAAAGCAGGCAACTTCCATCATTGCAAAAGATTCTTTTACAAAAAATATTTTTATTTGCCATTGAAATAGGCATACTTTTATCTGCTGGTAACAAAGCCTGTACTGTTCGGGCATCCACGAACGAGTTAATTTATATGCTGCTTAACCCGGAACTGCTTTCACAATTGGCACCCCTGGAGCTCAGGGCCCGAAAAATTGTGGAGGGCTTCATATCAGGTCTGCACAAAAGCCCGTACTACGGGTTTAGTGTGGAGTTTGCCGAGCATCGTCCATATAATTTCGGGGATGACCTGAAACATGTGGACTGGAAAGTGTATGCGAAAACCGAACGGTTTTACGTGAAGCGGTATGAGGAGGAGACCAACCTCAGGGCCTACCTGCTGCTCGATACCAGCAGTTCGATGTATTTCAAGCATTTTGCCGAGTGGACCAAATTGCGGTATGGCATCAATTTCGGTGCAGCCCTGCTTTACCTGATGCACCGGCAGCGCGATGCCACGGGGCTGATACCTTTTAATGATAAAATTGAGCATTTTATTCCCGCCAAATCTTCGTATTCGCATCTTCGGCTTATATTTGGTGAGCTGGAAAAGCGGCTGGAACAGGAGGAAAAGGGACCGCAGGACCGCCGTAAAACGGCTTCGGCCCGCGTTATCCACGAAGTGGCTGAACGGTTAAAGCATCGCAGCCTGGTGGTTATTGTGACCGACCTGTTCGAGAATGTTGATAAGCATGAACAGCTCATATCGGCACTGAAGCACCTGCGGCACCGCAAGCACGAGGTATTGGTGTTTAACGTAATGGAGAAAAAAAGTGAGCGAGAGCTGGATTTTCCCGATCACCGGTTCCGCATGCAGGATATGGAGACAGGCACGGAAATGGAGGTTTTGCCGGCGCAGGTAAAAGAGGACTACAAAAAGAAAGTTGCCGAATATACCCATCAGTTTAAAATGGCGTGCAGCGAGTTCCAAATCGATTTTGAAGAGGTAGACACGCAAAGTTCATTTGACCTGGCCCTTTTGGCATACCTGAACAAGCGCAAAAAGCTTGGTTAAATAATCGGAACTAAGTGAATATATTCGATTTGCATAGGTGGATAGATCTCAGGAGTGAAATGAATATAAAGATCGTTCTGCTCAATATGGTGTTTCTGCTTTCGGTTTCAGGGCCCCTGTACGCTCAGCCGGCGCTGTCCCAGAGCATCGACAGCCTGGTGGCATCTTATGAAGAAAAGGATCTCTTCAGCGGGTCGATACTGGTAGCCCGCTCGGGAGAGGTGTTCAGTGCCGGATACGGGATGGCCAATCGTTCCTGGGATATCCCCAACAGCCCGGAAACGCGGTTTCGGATCGCCTCGCTGACGAAACCGTTTACCGCCATGCTCGTTTTGCAGCTGGTGGAGCAGGGTAGCTTGTCGCTGGATGATCTGATTGTTCAGTACCTGCCCGATTTTCCTGCTGAATATGTTGCTGACGTGACTATACGCCACTTGCTGAGCCACACTTCCGGTATTCCCAGTTACACCAATTTCACCAACTGGGTGGATACCACGAGCCGGGTAAATGTACAACCGGCCAGTTTTACAGAGCTTATCGCCTCAAAAGAGCTGGCATTTGAGCCAGGTACCGGGTTCAGGTACAGTAACTCAAACTACTACCTGCTGGGAGTGATTATTGAAAAAGTGACCGGTATGTCCTACAGCCGGGTGCTCCAGGAGCAGGTTCTGGATCCGGGTCGCCTTGGTGATACCGGCTACCAGTTCAACGGCATGATAATTGAACAGATGGCGGAAGGTTATGAACGGATCTCCAGCGACTACTACGAGAAAGCCCCCTATCAAAGCCCCTCGACCGCCTATGCCGCGGGCGGCATCTATTCGGCTGTTCATGACCTCTATCAGTGGGAGCAGCTGCTGTACAGCGATCGCCTGCTGATGGAGGAAACCCGCCAGCAGATGATGACGCCCCGGGAGGGAAATTACGGCTACGGGTGGATCGCGGGGGAGGCTTACGTCGATGAGGTAGCCCGTTTTCTAAAGTCACCGTTCGATTTCTCCACAAATTCACGGCCTGAACCAGAGCCCTACCGCCTGGTTTGGCACCGGGGATCGCATCCCGGTTTCAACTCCCTGCTGGTACGGGTCCCCGACCCGCGATGGACGATTATTATCCTTGAAAACCAGCAGCTGAACGGTGATCCTGTTGGCACAAAAATTTATGATATCGCCGGTGAGATTTTTTCAATACTGGATGGCCGTCGCCAGCCGTAAGCGAATAATGCCGTGCTGTTCCCCTTTTCTTCCTTGTGGACTGGAGGCCTGTCTGACCCGCTTTTATCCAAGAAATTGGGATCTATCCCAACCGGCCTGTGGATTGTTGAGCCCCCAGCAAAAAAATACCGCCAGATAATTGTCGGGTTCGCTTTTGCTCAGACACAAGAAACACGATACAACGGGAAAATGCGTAAGACTCCTTGAGCAAGGAAATCAAAATTAGCCCGGATCTCACCAAGAAATTTGTTTTTCAGCAAGGCGAAGGGCAAATTTCGCAGCCTTTTACAGACTGTAATGATGAGTTGGCAGTAAAAAATGACATAAGGTATTGTCATCCATAAAGTGACAGAAACTTATACAAAATACTTTTGAGAACTTCGGGTTAGCCAACAACCTACACCAGGATCACGTCACGTCCGAATTTCTCAGGATCGCATTCAGCAGCCTCGGCGAGATCCGCTTCAGGTAAACCCCCATCAGTTCCATGCCCCCGATGTAAATTTCTTCCTTTTCCCGGAGTATCTTGGGGAGCAGTTTTTGCGCAAAAGTGGACGGTTTCATCCCTTTTTTCTGTCCTTCGCCCATTTTGTTGTGTTTGGATCCGTCGCCTTCAAGGGCGTTGAGCGTGACGTCGGTTTTGATGAAACCCGGGCACACCAGGGAGACCTTGATATTGTCGTCGTGGATCTCCTGGCGCAGGCAGTCGAACCAGCCGTGCAGGGCGTGCTTGGAGGCCGCATACGCTGAACGAAGCCGGGTGCCGAATTTGCCCATCACGCTGCTGGTTACCACAATATGTCCCGACTGTCGCTGCTTCATTGCGGGAAGCACTGCTTTTGTTAAGGCCACCGTACCAAAAAAATTGACCTCCATTACTTTCCGAACGACCTCCATATCGGTGTCAACAGCCAGGGAGCGCTGGCTAATCCCCCCGTTGTTAAAGAGGTAGTCGATATGGCCAAAAGCGGAACGGGCCTGTTCCGCCTTTTGGGGCAGGGTGCCGGTTTCGGTCAGATCCAGCGGAATAATCTCTACCTCGGAAGGGATGGCGCACTGCCGCCGAACGCGTTCCAGGGCTTGTTCCCGGCGCGAGGAGATGATCAGCTTGCTCCCCCTTTTGCTCAGGGCATAGGTCAAGGCTTCTCCAATACCGGAGGAGGCACCGGTGATCCAGACTGTTTTATCCTCAAAAGACATAATTCTTGCGCGTTTTAAGCAGTTTCGGTAAATATCTGATTCTCTGGATGATAAGGTATCAAGCGGTTAATCGCACAACCGGAATTTATTTTCGTTGTTCGGTCCCTGCTTTCTATCTGAGTTTTTGTATTTTCAGGCGTAATGTTAACAAAATGAGCAGTTTTGGCACACAAGCACACCATATTGTTAGTAGAAGATGAAAAAGAGCCGGCGGAAATGCTGGCCAATTTTTTGGAAATGAATGATTATGAAGTCCTGGTAGCCCACGAGGGCAATGACGCTCTCGACCTGATCGACCGGAGGGCCAGTGATATCCATATTGCGGTTCTCGATATTATGGTTCCCAATGTGGATGGAAAGGAGATCTGCCGTAGAATCCGGAGTCACCCGGTGTTGAATGATATTCCGGTGATTTTCCTTACGGCAAAGGACAAAGAGAAGGATGAGATAGAAGGCCTCGAGCTGGGAGCCGATGACTATATATCAAAGCCCGCCAGCCTGAACCTGGTAAAAGCGCATGTCGAAACCCTGCTGAGGCGTCAAAATCCCCAAAAGGCAAACTGGCTGCAGTATGGCAATACCTACCTGGATGTGGATGCCAAGGAGCTGTATGTAGATGACGAAAAAGTAGAACTTACCTCGACGGAATATACCCTTATCGAGCTTTTTTACCAGAATCCCAAACGGGTGTACAGCCGGCAGGAGATACTGGAGCATATCACCGAGGATGATCACTTCGTCTTTGACCGCACCGTGGATGTGCATGTAAAAAACCTGCGACTAAAAATGGGCGATGCGGGAAAGATCATCAAAACATACCGCGGCATCGGGTACGGGTTGAATCGCGACCTGGTAGGCGTTTGATCCCCGTTTGTGCCGATGATATGGTCCAGGGTTTCGAGTTGAACAAGCAGGATTCAGCCGGCACAATCTGTGTTGGAAATTGTTACAATAGAGTTAAAATATGAGTATACGCTCCAAGCTGGCATGGACTTTCATTATACTGTTGATATTCGGCATTACGGCCATCAGCAGCTACTCCATCCTTTTTATCAGGAATTACATGCTGGAGGAGGGGGTGGAACAGATCCAGAAGGATACGCAGTGGCTGGCGGTGACGATAGAAAACCTGGCGGCCGGGGATGATTTTGAATCTTCGTTTCGCGAGGCGGCTGAGACATCGGGCTATCAGCTGGCACTGTACGACAATGACGGGGTGCTGTTTTCCACCTATCCCGATACCGGGCTCACTGACCTTGCGAGATACCTGAAGCACGATCTGCAGGTAACGCTGGAGGCCCGCAACAAGGTTCCCCTGGTACAAAACGAGCCCGAAAATACCAAGCTGATCAGCTACGCATACCTGCCCAACAGCGGCAATGCCGCACGATATATCCGGGTTAGCCAGTTTAAAGACCAGATTTACGCCCCGATTAAGACGATCCGCTGGATTATCTATTACGGGATGTTTATCTCCATAGGTCTTGTCATCATCGTGAGTATATGGATTGCGCGCTACCTCACGAAACCGATCACCGAGATCAAGAATGTGGCCAGGCAGATAGCAGCGGGTGATGTGGACAAGC
Source organism: Halalkalibaculum sp. DA384 (assembly GCF_043951955.1). Classification (NCBI taxonomy): domain Bacteria; kingdom Pseudomonadati; phylum Balneolota; class Balneolia; order Balneolales; family Balneolaceae; genus Halalkalibaculum; species Halalkalibaculum sp. DA384. The sequence continues at coordinate 13,340 of NZ_JBINJE010000034.1, forward strand.
AGATCGACCTGAACCGTAAGGATGAATTTGGCACGCTGGCGGAGTCGCTCAACCAGATGGCCTCGAAGCTGCGGAAGGATACTGAAAAAATTAAGAAGTCGGCCCTCAAGCAGCAGCAGTTTTTTGCCGACATCACCCATGAAATCCGCAATCCCCTGCACACCATCTCCGGAGCTCTCGAGCTGTTGGAGATGGAAAATCTCCCCGGGGAGCAGCGAAAAAAATATCTCAAGAATGCGCAAACACAAACAGACCGGATTGGCCGCCTCTTCAAGGATTTGATGACCCTGCAGCGCTATGATTCAGATGAGTATTTTATTGAAGAGCAGGTGTTCGACCTTTCCGAGATTGCTCATCATGTCCGGGAGCTGTATGACGACAAGGCCCGGGAAAAATCGGTCGAACTGAAGGTGGATACCCACTCCTGCAAGGTGATTGGCGATCCCGGGAAAATTGAGCAGGTGGTCGATAACCTTGTATCCAATGCTATTAAATATACCAATGAAGGGTCGATAGCCTTAACTTACCAGCAGAGCGACGGAGAGGTGAGGGTGCAGGTAAAGGATACCGGAATCGGAATTTCACAGGAGCACCTGGACCGGCTGTTCGACCGGTTCTACCGGACCGACAAGGCGCGATCGCGCGACAAGGGAGGTACGGGGCTGGGGCTGGCGGTCGTCAAAAGTATCCTCAGCGCCCACGGCCGGGATATCCATGTGGACAGCCAGCTGGAACGGGGCTCTACCTTCTGGTTTACGCTGCCGCACTTCCGGGAATGATACCATGTTCAATGCACTGTACAGAGATACGGGAACACTGCCCAAATTACATCTGCCGGCGACGGGAAATGGCTATCCGCGAAGGCTTCTCTGCCAGCCAATAGTCCCGCAGACTTCTGGAATGTTCTGCGAGGCCGGTATTGGAGGTTGGCTACTCACATTATCTGTATAGATCGATTCTAAATAAAGGTGGTCCCCTGCTCTTCAAATTCCCTTCACAAAAGATTTATTTATTTAGGAGCTTGAAAAAGGCATGTTACGTCGTTTGGGTTTATTCCTATCAGAGGACCTGCAAAGGCCTCTATCAGTTAACCGGATACGTAGAAGAATTATTTGTTTATGGCAGATCAGAACATAAAACTGGGTGTGGTCCTGATGAATCTCGGTGGTCCCACCGGTGAAGAGTATGTACGCCCGTTCCTGTACAACCTGTTCCGCGATGAAGATATCATAAAAATGGGCGGCGGCAGGGTGCAGGACTTTTTTGCAAAGATCATATCAAAGTTCCGCGCTCCCAATGTGGCCGAGGATTATGAAGAGATTAACGGCTGTTCCAAAGGATGCACCGGAAACAAACACTGCCCAAACCGAAAAAACAGTGTCGTTTCAACATGTTGTTCTCCCATCAACAGTTTGACGGAAAAACAGCGGCGCGGCCTGGAAAAGCATCTGAAGAACACGTTGCCGGCCGATGTAGATGCAAAAGTCTACACCTGCATGCGGTACTTTGTGCCGTTTGCCGAAACGACGATGCAGGATATGGTGGACGACGGCATCACGCACGCGGTGATGGTTCCGCTCTACCCGCAGTTTTCGTGGACCACCACTGGCAGCAGCTTCAGGGACTGGGAGACCAAGCGGGATCAGAAGTTTGGCAGCAGCACGCCCTGGAAAGAGTTTCACGTGAAGAACTATTACCTGAATCCCCATTACCTGGAGGCGATGAACAGCCGCATCGACGAGGCGCTGGATGCGATGGACGAGGAGACGCGCAATAAAACGCACCTGATTTTCAGCGCACACGGTACCCCGCTGCTGGAGGTCAAAAGCGGCGATCCCTACACCGCCGAAATCAAGGAGACGATGGAAGCGATCATGGAGCTTCGAGATTATGAGGAGCCGTACTGGCTGGGGTACCAGTCGAAAGTGGGGCCGCAGAAATGGACCCAGCCCAACACGGCCGAACTGGTGGAGCGCCACCTGGAATATGGAATAAAAAACTTCCTCATGGTGCCGATCGCTTTTGTAACCGATCATATTGAAACACTCTACGAGCTCGGCGTGGAGCTGGTGGAGGACCTGGAAGAGGAAGGATATGAATTTGAAAACCTGGCCGTAATGAAAGGAATTAACGATCATCCCTCTTACATCCAGGCGCTTTCAGATGAAGTGATCAAAAAAGTGGGTCATCTGCTTCCGCAACAGCAAACTGAAACAGACAGTGAAGAGAAGGTAACAGCATAGCATGATGCAACAGGTTGATCAGGAACTTGGTGATTTTTGTGTGGTCGGTGTCAACCACTGGGAGGCTGCTATTGAAGTACGTGAAAAATTCAGCCTCAGCGACCAGCAAAAACAGGAGCTGATAGAAGGAGCGCTGCGTGAAGGTGTTAACAGCCTGTTCGTGGTTTCCACCTGCAACCGCACGGAGATATTTGCGAAGGATACGTCCCCCGAAGAGCTCATACGCCTGCTGATCACCTATTCCGATGCCTCGCTGGACCAGTTTCACAGCTACGGGTTTGAAAAAGTGGGCCGCCCGGCGGTCGATCACCTGTTCCAGGTTACCGTGGGACTCGATTCCCAGATTTTAGGCGACCTGCAAATTGTCAACCAGGTCAAAGAGGGCTACGAATTTGCCTCTGAAAAAGATGCGGTCTCCGGCGAGCTGCACCGGCTGATGCAGCATGTGTTCCGTGCCCACAAGCGATCGCGTAATGAAACCTCCCTGGGCGAAGGGGCTGCCACGACGGCCTACGCCGCCGTGCAGTTTGCAATGAAAACGTTTGAGAGCCTCACCGATAAAAATATCCTGCTGATCGGCACCGGGAAAATCGGTAAGGTGACCTGCAAGAACCTGGTGAGTTTGGGAGCCCGGAAAGTGACGCTGGTGAACCGCACGCGCGATCGCGCTGAATTTGTGGCCGACAAATATGACCTGGAAGTGGCCGATTATGACAACCTGCCCCGGCAGATTGATGAGTCGGACCTGGTCATTGTCGCTACAGGTGCTTCGGAGCCGGTTATCACGCTGGAGGATATGGAACACTCGAAAGCCCGGGGCCGGTTCAAGGTGATGCTCGATCTTTCGGTACCCCGCAACATCGATCCTCAGGTCGGTTCGCTCGATTTTGTCGATCTCGCAAATATGGATTTCCTGGCGGATGTAACCGATGATGCCTACCAAAAGCGGGAAGAAAACATCCCACTGGTAAAAAAAATTATTGAAGACGAAGTTACCGACTACCAGAACTGGCTGAGCGTCCAGAAAGTGGTGCCAACAATCAAGGCGCTGACGAGCAAGTTTGAGTCGATCCGGGAGGATGAGTTCGACTTTTTCAAGAACAAGATCAAGGACAGCGATCGTGACAAAGTCGAAAACCTGACCCGTCGTATCGTCAACAAAATTGCCGCCTATTCAATTGAACACCTGCGCGATCACCATGAATCGGAACAGGTGACCAGGGTCGTTAACGATATGTTCAAGCTGGAAACCGACCGGAATCATGATTAAACGAAAGAGGCTTCGTATCGGCACGCGCGAAAGCGAACTGGCAACCTGGCAAGCGAAAACGGTTGCCCGACAGCTCTCCAGGCTCGGCCATGAAACCGAGCTTGTTTTCGTTAAGTCGGAGGGGGATATCGATCTCACCACGCCGCTCACCGAAATGGGGGGCAAGGGCGTGTTCACCAAGGCGCTGGACGATGCCCTTTTGAACGACGAGATCGACCTGGCGGTCCACTCCTACAAAGATCTTCCCACAGAAAACCCGCTGCCCCTGAAAGTGGCCGCTGTACTCGAACGGGCCGATGCGCGGGACACACTGGTTGCGCCTGGTGGCACCGATTTTTTGGAAGATACAGACTGTGAAGCAACCATCGCCACCAGCAGTAACCGCAGGCGCGCGCAGTGGCTCAATCGCTATCCCAACCACACCATCACCAACATCCGTGGCAACGTGAACACGCGTCTCCGAAAGGTGGAGGAGAACGCATGGGACGCGGCTATTTTCGCTGCGGCGGGACTCACGCGTATCGGGCTGGGCGAGCATATTAGCGCCTACCTCGACTGGATGGTGCCCGCGGCCGCCCAGGGAGCCATGGCCGTGATGATCCGGGAGGAGGACCTGGTGCTGCAACGGCAGCTGAACGACCTGAACCACCGTGAGACGGAACTATGCACCCGCGTTGAGCGCGATTTCCTGCACGACATGGAAGCCGGATGCAGTGCGCCCGTCGGCGGATATGCCTCAATCGAGGGTGACATGCTGCACTTCAAAGCCGTAGCCCTGATGCTGGATGGCAGCGAGCGGTTTGATTTTGAGATCACCGAGCCGGTAGACCGGTCAGCAGAATTAGGACACCGCGCGGCGGAGGAGCTGCTGGAGCAGGGCGCCTCCAAAGTGATCGACCAGATGAAGGAAACGGAACAGGAAGAATAAGAAATCCACAAAAAGATACTACCGAAATAGCGCGAACGTCCCGCTCGTGCTATTGAAGACTTGTGTTGTGGCACGAGCGAGACACTCGCGACAGACACACAGGTATGATGTTTGTAGCTCGAAGCGCTGCTTCGAGAACTTGATACAAACGAAGCAGCGTTTCGAGCTGGATTGTTCACTGACACACTGACTACTGCCACTGATCACCATGCGACACGACAAGCAGAACATACTCGTCACGCGACCGCTTTCGGGCCAGGAGATTGAGTACGCGCGGGTACTCGGACTGAATCCCATAATTAAGCCGGCACTGGAATTTGAATTTCCCGAATATTGGAATGATGTACTGCGCGTGATCAACGAGAACCCCAGGGCGGAGTGGGTTTTTACCAGCAGTAACGGCGTTAAAGCGTTGGAGCAGTTGATAAACGCCGGATTGCAAGTGCGGCCCGAGACGCAGCTTTTTGCCGTCGGCAGCAAGACGCAGGGGGCCCTCCGGGAACTCGGACTTGATGCAAAAATTCCGATAACACAAGACGCTGAGCACCTGGCTCGTCTGATCGCGGATGAAGGAAAAACAGATGCAGTGCTCTACTTTCACGGGAATTTGAGTCGCCCGGAGCTCGTCAACGGGCTTGGGAAAGCGGGAATTGAAGTGACTGAGCTCGAGGTATACAAGACCATTATCAACGAAGTATACCTGCCGGAAGAACCAATTTCGGCCATATTGTTTTACAGTCCCAGTGCCGTGGAAGGGTTTGCCAAAGGGCAGGGATTTGAGGATGCAGGAAATCTTCCCGCGTTGTTCGCCATTGGTTCTACAACCGGGGAAGCATTGGAGAAAGCCTCGGGACAATTGGTGAAAATTGCGGATGAACCCTCAACCGAAACACTGTTGAGGAACGTTTCAAATTACCTGTTCAGCAAAGAAAAAGTGAAGTAGCCCGCGATGGATACTGTGCCGGGTTGAATCATCTCTAATATTGCGTATCACGAATTATGTAAATTGGCACTCGGCTCAGGTTCAAAGAATCAGCAGTAACTGTTAACAAAATTGCATGACCACTTAAAAAGCATTGTATGAAAGAAACCTTTCCAGCTCTTAAAAACGATCTCTTTTTGCGCGCCTTGCGGGGAGAAGAAGTAGAACGACCACCTGTCTGGATGATGCGGCAAGCGGGCCGTTACCTGCCGCAATACATGAAAATCCGCGAAAAATACAGCTTCTTTGAAAGGGTGGAGACCCCCGAGCTGGCGTGTGAAATCACCCTCCAGCCGATCGATGAGCTGGAGCCCGATGCGGCCATTATTTTTTCAGATATTCTGACCGTTCCCCAGGCATTGGGAATCGATGTGGAGCTGGTATCAGGCAAGGGTCCGGTGCTGCACAACCCGATTGAGTCGACGGATGATGCGTTTGCCATACTATCGCAGGATGTGCCGGAGAAGCTGCATCACGTGATGGAGGCGATCACCCTGACCCGGAATGAGCTGAACGGACGTGTCCCGCTGATCGGCTTTGCAGGGGCACCATGGACGCTGTTCTGCTATATGGTACAGGGAGAGGGATCCAAGAATTTCGACAAGGCCAAGGCGTTTCTGTATCAACACCCCAACGCGGCCCGGCATGTCCTCAAGGAGCTGACCCGTGCTACTATCGACTACCTGAGAGCACAGGTCGAGGCCGGCGCCCAGGCGGTACAGGTGTTTGATTCCTGGGCCGGATTGCTTGGTCCAGAAGATTTCAACGAATGGGCGATGCCGTCGCTTATGGAGATCGCGGAGGAGATCGACGAAGTGCCGGTGATCCTTTTTGCCAAGGGCAGCTGGTACGCCCTGGAGCGCCTTAGTTTCAGAAGCAACGCCGCGGCCCTGGGTATAGACTGGACCATCACCCCGGAATACGCCCGTGAAGCCACGCGCAACCGGCTGACGTTGCAGGGCAACCTGGACCCCACAAAACTGCTGGGGCCCATCGATGATATTAAGCGCCAAACCAGGCGAATGATCGAACGGTTCGGCAAAGATAAATACATCGCCAATCTCGGCCACGGTATTTTACCGAATGTGCCCGTAGATCACGCCCGCGCCTTCATCGATACTGTCAAGGAATACGGTACCACAGATTAGCACAGACGCATTTGAGAGTCCCCTTCGAAGGGGATTGAGGGGGATGACCAGATAAATTAGTTATTACGATAGTGCGTTTACCGGTTATCAGCTTGTTTTAGTCATCTAATTCGCTAGAACCAGGGTTAATCCTCCTGTCCTCTAAACGCATTAAGCTAAGCAAATCAGATAGTTGAAAAAAAATGACAGGAAACAGTATAATCCGAAATAACCAACAGAATTCACCGGATCGCCATCCCCCTGCACCCCCTTCGAAGGGGGACCCCGAGCGCCCGATCAAAGAACGATTTATTCAATTTATCTACGATCTTCAGGACGAAATTTGTACTACGCTGGAGGGGCTGGACGGGAAAGCCCAGTTCCGCCATGATGATTGGGAGCGCGAAGGCGGAGGTGGAGGCCACACCCGTGTCATTGAAAAAGGAGATCTTTTTGAGAAAGGGGGAGTGAATGTTTCAACGGTGTATGGAGAACTCCCGGAGCTGATTCGCCAGCGATTTGACGTGGAACAGGGCTGGTTTTGGGCCGGCGGTATTTCTCTCGTCATACATCCCCAAAGTCCGATGGTGCCTACGGTGCACGCCAATTTCCGTTATTTTGAGCTCTACGATGACCAAAATATGAGCGAAATTCGCGACCAGTGGTTCGGCGGAGGGGCGGATCTGACCCCCTACTATTTGTGGGATGAAGACGCCGTCCATTTTCACCGCGTGTTCAAAGAGGTGTGCGATCGACACGGAGATGGGCTCTATCCAAGGTTCAAGAAAGAGTGCGACGAGTACTTCTATAATACTCACCGTGGAGAAGCCCGCGGTATAGGGGGCTTGTTTTTTGACTACCTGCGTCCCTCCGAAAATTATTCAGCCGAAGACTGGTACGCCTTCACCACCGATGCGGGCAAGGTTTTCCTGGATTCCTACGTTCCCATTGTGAAGCGCCGCAGGGATGAGCCATATAATGATAAACAGCGCTATTTCCAGGAGATACGGCGCGGTCGCTATGTGGAGTTTAACCTGATTCACGACCGGGGCACGCTGTTCGGACTCAAAACGGACGGGCGTACCGAATCAATCCTGATGAGTCTGCCCCCGCGCGTACGGTGGGATTACGATTTCCAGGTTGAAGAAAACAGCCGAGAAGCGTATCTATTGAAGCGCCTGAAAAATCCCATTGACTGGATTGGATTCGAAGATCAGAAATAGAACGCGGATGACACCGAATGGACGGATCATCGCAGATAGATATAATCAGGGAATATCCGCCTAATCAGCGTTATCCGCGTTCCGTTAAATAACTAATTTTAGATTATGCCATACGGACAATTTCCTTACCAACGGCCGCGAAGATTACGAATCAGCAGCGCCATCCGCGATATGGTGGCCGAAAACCACCTGAAGCCGGCCGATTTTATCGCCCCGGTATTTGTGATGGAGGGGGAAAACATGAAAGAAGAGATCCCCTCCATGCCCGACTACTTCCGCTACACGCTGGACCTGCTGATGGATGAAATTCGGGAGCTGAAAGAGGTTGGGATTCGATCCGTGCTGGTTTTTGTGAAGGTACCGGACGACAAAAAGGATAATAAAGGGACTGAAGCGCTGAATGAGCAAGGACTGATGCAGAGGTCGGTGAGAACGATCAAGAAAGAATTTCCCGATATGCTGGTGATGACCGATATCGCGCTGGACCCGTACAGCAGCTATGGCCACGACGGGATAGTTGAAGAGGGTGAAATTTTGAATGACGAGTCGGTCGAAGTGCTGGCTGAAATAGCCGTAAGTCATGCAAGAGCGGGTGCAGATTATGTGGCCCCTTCCGACATGATGGACGGCCGCATCGGTGCCATGCGCGACGCCCTGGATGACGACGGCTTCAAGCACACCGGCATTATGGCCTACAGCGCCAAGTATGCCTCCAGCTATTACGGGCCGTTTCGCGACGCGCTGGATTCCGCTCCCGGATTCGGCGACAAGAAGACCTACCAGATGGATCCCTCGAATGTGCGCGAAGCAGTTAAAGAGGCCCGGATGGACGAACAGGAGGGCGCCGATATTGTGATGGTCAAACCCGGCCTCCCGTACCTGGATGTGATCAGGGCGGTGAAGGAGTCGGTGCAGCTGCCGGTTTCAGTATACAATGTTTCCGGGGAATACGCTATGTTAAAGGCCGCTGCCGCCAACGGCTGGCTGGATGAAGAGGAGGCGATGATGGAGGCGCTGATCGGTTTTAAACGAGCCGGCGCCGATCTGATCGCCACCTATTTCGCCAAGGCGGCTTCGAAATTGTTGAACAGGAAATAATCTGAACCAGGAAACACGATTAACCGCGTTCCTGGCAAACAGAAAAGTTTTACCAATGTTATGTTAGAGAAGAGCGAAAAATTATTTAAACGAGCGCAAAAATTTATTCCGGGCGGAGTCAATTCCCCGGCCCGCGCGTTTAATTCGGTAGGTGGAACGCCCGTATTCGTGGAGAAAGCCAAGGGCTCCATCCTTACCGATGTCGACGGCAGGGAATATGTCGACTTTGTGGGGTCGTGGGGACCAATGATTATGGGGCACGCCTGGGAACCGGTGGTAAAGGCTGTGCAGGAAACGGCAGCGAAGTCTACCTCGTTCGGGGCCCCGACGGAGATTGAGGTTAAAATGGCGGAGCTTGTCAGGGATATGGTACCCGGTGTGGATAAAATTCGCATGGTGAATTCCGGTACCGAGGCCACGATGAGCGCCATTCGGGTGGCTCGCGGTTATACCGGGAAGGACAAGATTATCAAGTTTGAGGGGAATTATCACGGTCATGGAGATTCTTTCCTGATTAAAGCCGGCAGTGGTGCCCTGACGCTCGGATCACCCAGTAGTCCGGGAGTAACCAGGGGGACGGCCCGGGACACCCTGATCGCTGATTTCAACGATCTCAACAGTGTCAAGCAGCTGCTGGATAAGCACGATAATGAAGTGGCAGCCATCATCCTGGAACCGGTCGCGGGAAACATGGGATGCATTCCACCAAAGAAAGGATTTTTGCAGGGACTCCGTGAACTTTGTGACGCCCGCGAGATAGTTCTCATCTTTGATGAAGTGATGACCGGCTTTCGAGTAGCCGAAGGGGGGGCTCAGGAGCGGTACGGCGTAACAGCAGATTTGGTGACCTATGGCAAGATCATAGGAGCCGGGATGCCGGTTGGTGCCTTTGGTGGCAAGCGGGAGGTCATGTCAGTGGTTTCGCCGGATGGACCGGTCTATCAAGCGGGCACGCTTTCGGGCAATCCGTTGGCGATGGCCGCAGGGTATGCACTCCTTACAGAACTCCATGAGAATCCCCACCATTATGATGACCTGGAAAAAAAGGCGGCCTACCTGCAGGCAGAGCTGCTTGAACTGCTCAATAGACACCAGGTCGCCCACCATGTAAATCGCGTAGGCTCCATGAGCAGCATATTCTTCACTGAACAGAAGGTTACCGATTTCAACTCTGCAGACACGACTGACAAAGAGCTGTTTAAGGCATTTTTCCATGAAATGCTGAAACGGGGAGTCTACCTGCCGCCTTCACCGTTTGAAAGCTGGTTCCTGGCCACCACCCATACCAAAGAGCTTCTGGACAAAACGATAAAAGCAGCCGACCAGTCTATTGAAGCTGCACTCGACAAGCGTGCCAACGGATGAATCAGCTGATTGAAAAATTAAAAAAACGCTGGCAGATAAAGACGGTCGGAGAGCTTCTCCTGATTCTGTTTATCTTCTCAATTACCGGATTTACCGCCCTCTATGTGCGAAAATTTGCGTTTGGATGGCTCGGTATCAATGACCAAACGCCGTTCCTGCTGGAGATGCTGGCATGGGTTCTCACCGTCTTTCCGGCTTACCAAATCCTGTTTTTGTTCTACGGTTTTATCCTTGGACAGTTTGAATTTGTATGGAGATTTGAGAAAAAAAGCCTGCAGCGCCTTTCAGGCTTGTGGAAAAAGAGTTCGGGTTCCAACCGTTGAGAATCCGAACAATACCGCTGAGCAGAATATTTTGCAGCATTTTACTCCAGTACCTGGTGAAAGGTACGTGTTAGCCTGCTTTTTTCACCATGAAATTGGTTCGTGTGCAAGGCGATTTCCAACTTCAACGCAGCAGGCGGGACTATTTCGTAGCCCGCTACACACTGTGAGATTTATCCCAGCCTTAAAATTAAGGTAACTTGCTTCCTGTCAAGGCATTACACGAATTCAGACTTTATTGTCGTGAGAAAAGCAGGCTAGTCGTCCTCTTCTTCCATCGCTTCCAGTTTCTTCTGTTTTTTTCTGGGGAGGTTCTCCACAACCAGGTTGTATGAGTCTTCAATCCATTCTTTGATTAGCACGTCATCGAGTTCTCCCTTGGGATCAATGGAGTTCCAGTGCCGTTTGTTCATATGATAGCCCGGCTTCACTTCCGGGTAAAGATCGCGAAGCATGGCGGCTTTGACTGGATCGCACTTCAGGTTGATATGGTCAAAACTTTCTACATCGGCCATGGCAAACATCTTGTCCATAACCTTGAATACAAGTGTATCCTCGTCGAAGGGGTACCCTTCGGTGACTCCGGTAAAAGAAAGGCAGTATTCACGAAAATCTTCGATGTTCATCTGCTAGTTACTTTTGATAAAAGTTTAAACACTTTGGGGTTGCTAATGATATACAATTTTTATAAAACTAAAGGTTGGCTAAATAAAAAAAATTCTTCGCCCTCTTTCTAGTTTTATTTACAAATAACCATTTTACAGGTTTACCTTGTTATAATCCTTGATAAAATCGTCCAGGATACCAACAGCGGATTCCCCTATAACATTCATCCTGTCGTACGATACGATGCCTACAAGGCCGGTTTGCCAGGTGCTTACCGAGGTCTGCAGGTCACGGTTCAGCGTTAGGCGCGCAGGCTGATAGAGATCCAGGGAAATCGAAAATGGCACCAGTCCGCGGCCGGCGTCCATCGTGTTTATGTGCATATAGAGAAAGGGAAGATCCGCTGAAGAACGGATTTCGCGATCCGGAACAATGGTCAGCCCGGCCTCCCTGAGCTTGTCGACGGCCTGCTGTTTAATAGAGCTTATTTCAAGCTCCCCCTTTTCGTTGAGCGATACATTAGCCTCGATGTTGACGGTAAATCCCATCTCGGCGATTCCTCTCAACGAGTTTCGCTCGCGTTCAATTTCATTTTGGGCCAGTGCGGGCGCGCCGATCAGGATGATTATGGGCAGGAGTGCGATCAGTCGTCGGTAAGCGTCGAGAGTATTCATTATGTTAAAAATTTGATTGAGTTGTGTAATGGCTCCGAAAAACCAGGGATTCTGTCCAGGCTCACACCCGGTGATATCACGCTAAATCTCTCGCCGAGGTGCCGTGGTTACCGGCCATCCGGACTTTCTCTTTGCTGGATATACTGCAACTGGCACACGCATGGTGATTCAGTTATACATCGCGTCAGCTCGTTTTTGCCACGGCGATCAGCAATAGAACCCAGGCGGCAATAAAGCTGATGCCCCCAAGAGGCGTGATTGCCCCGAGCCACCGGATTCCGCTAATACTGAGTATATAGAGACTGCCGGAGAAGATCACAATTCCTGCCAGCATCAGCCAGCCAGCCCATTTTAGAGAGCCGGACTCTGGATAATGGATGGCCAGCAGTCCGACGGCGAGCAGCCCGAGTGCGTGGTAAAAATGGTACTGTACCGCCGTTTCAAATATGTCAAGCATATCGACCGTCAGTCTCTCTTTGAGACCGTGAGCTCCAAAAGCTCCCAGCATTACGGCCAGCGCTGCGTTGATTGCTCCAATGGAGAGAAAAAGTTTACTCATGGAATAGGGTATGTGATGTTACTATTTATATCAACAGGTTTATGATAACGCGAAACCAGCGGGATAAATGTTTTGCAAATCCCTTCAACCAACTGAATTAAAGACCATTGTTGCAGCCAGTCAACCGTTAAACCCGATCTCCTTGTGCGTTCCATCGCAAAAGGGTTTATCGGAAGAACCACCACACCGGCACAGTGCAATGGTTTTTGAGCTGTTGACAGGCTGTGAAGTGGTCGAGTAGATCTGGTAGCTTCCCTCCACGAGCAGCGGACCGTTTTTCATGACCTTCAGGATAAGCGTTTCTCCCTCTCCTGTTTTTTCCTGTTGCCGATCACTGCTGAAAGGGGCGCGGGGAATATGGGAAGAAGCGCTGAAATCGATCTTCTTGTGAGAGTTGTCGCAAGCCGGCTTGTTCCCGGAGGCACCACATCTGCAAAGAGCGAATCGCGAATCCTGTAACACAGGATCGCCCTCCTGCGACTGTACTACGATGTTTCCCCGAAAGTAGATCGGCCCATCCGGGTTTACGCTGATCGTGTTGCGGGCCGGGATTGCCTGATCCTCTTCTCCCGTGTTAGCCCGTTTAACGTGCAGTGCTCCGGTGGGACAACGATGCACCACATCCCTAATCTCTTCGGGAGTGGCATATTCGGGCTGAATCCAGGGACGCTTGTTTGGGTTGAAAACCGACTGAAGACCTTTTACGCACTCCTCAGCGTGAATACATCGCCTGGAATCGTACGTTACCGTGACTTCACCCGTGTCGTAGGTATAAACTTTTTCTTCCATTGTACACAGAGTTTTGTTTAAGGATCAAATTGTCGAGGCCTTTTCAGAACCTGCTGCTTGGTTGGGGGGGACCATCGACCATCATATATAACACATACTGTGGGAGTACAACTCCCTCCGAACGGTGATTCGAATGTTTCGCAAAGTCCTCTCATGGGGAATTACAGGAATTCGAGTGGTTAAAACCGGCCTTACAACCGCAGTACATGGCAGAGGCCCACGTTTCTTTTCGGTTAAAATTTTTATCTGAAGAACAGCCGCGAAGCCTGAAAAGTTCTATATAACCGTAGTACCCCGCAGGTGGCTAAATGCCAGAATGCCGATATGCAGTTACCCTGAAAAGGCCGGGGCTACATCCAGCGGATTTGGATACGCAAATTGATAATCAAGCATTTTTTTAAGCTTTCGGTTGGACACTACTTTGTAATCTTTGTCCGAATCCGGCAGAAAAGAAGGAGGCTCCAGGCCGGCTTGTTCAGCAATAATTTTATAAAACTGGTTCTTGGGCGGATGGCCGTCCGAGACCGCATTAAATATCTCTCCCCGGATGTCATTTTCAATGATAGCAGTCAGGATATTGATGCAGTCATCCCGGTGAATCAGGTTGACCGGCGCGTTTCCACCGGGGATATCTTTTTTGCCTGCAAGATAATTGGCCGGATGGCGGTCGTACCCGTAGAGTCCTCCAAACCGTACGACGGTCGTATCAAAATGGTCTTGGTCCATCAGCATCTGTTCTGCCTGTATCAGCGCTTCCCCGGAATCTCGCGTAGCGTGGCCGGGCGTTGCATCGCCCTCCTCCATGACGCCTCCCTTTTTGGGGTACACGGATGTGGAACTGGCAAAAATAACCGATTGGACGGGAGCGTCCTGCAGATGTTCAATCACAGATGCGATCTGGGAGGTGTGAAAGTCAATAACGTTGGGGCGCCGACGACCGGGGGGGATATTGAGAACCAGCAGGTCCGCGTCAAAAAAATCCCGGGATGCTGATGTATTCCCTTCAAGCTGAGGATCAAGGCTGAGCAGATAGGGAGTAATTCCCTCGTCGCTGAGCTGCTCAAGTTTTTCCTCTGTTGTAGTAGATCCTTTTACGGTATGTCCTTCATTCACAAGGCTGGAAGCCAGGGGGAACCCCAGCCAGCCACAACCCAATATACTGATGTTCATGTTTTAAATAGTATGGTTAAAAAATCGGTTTAAATATCTAAAAAATGTTGCGGAATTCAGAAATATCTTGAATCGGAACAAAAAAGGCTCTGCATGGTAACAGCATACAACAGCTGCATTACATGAACACTACAATACAAAATTTATTATGAGAAATTCTGTCTATTCCCTGGTTTTATTGACTTTGGCACTGATGCTGTCTGCCTGTAGCCAGCAGTCCAAGGATGAAATAAACGAGATGAAAGAGGAGGGTCGGCAGGCCATGGAGTCGGTTCGGCAAGATATTGAAGTGACCAAAACCGAATTTGTCCACAGTGTAAAAGAGCAGTTGAACGCTGTTGACAAGCAGGTGGAACAGCTAAAGAACAGGATCAGCGAGGCCTCCGGTGAAACGGAGAGTGAGCTGCAAAAGCAGTTGGACAGCCTTCAGCAGAAGCGGGAGCAGCTGCAGGACGATCTCGAGGAGCTGCAGGCACGCTCTGCAGAAAACTGGAAGGAGCTCAAACAGGATATAGACCGTCGGCTCGACGGCATGAGAGAGACCGTTGACAGCCTGAAACAAGAATTTTAATAGGCGGCTGACAGCCCCATTTGCACTGGTCGCCTAACCCAAATGCGACGCACCTTAACAGTGCGTCGCATTTCTTTTTTTTTCAGGTCTATCCTATTCTTCCTCCATGTATTGGTACGTCCAGTCTTTGGGAGGAACCGTACTCTCCTTGAGGGAGCGCGGGGAAAGCCAGCGCATCAGGTTGGCGGCACTCCCGGCCTTGTCGTTGGTTCCGGATTTTCGCGCTCCGCCAAACGGCTGCTGGTTGACGACTGCGGCCGTCGGCTTGTCGTTGATATAGAAGTTGCCCGCCGCCTGCCTCAGGGAATCCGACATCTGCTGGAGCACGTCGCGATCCCGGGCAAAAATGGCGCCGGTCAGCGCATAGGGCGAAGTGGTATCGCACAGCTCAAGCGTTTCCTCAAACTGGTCATCCTCATATACATACACCGTCAGCACGGGACCAAAGATCTCCTCTTGCATGGTTTTGAACTTCGGATCGTGTGCCTGTACCAGTGTCGGTTGTATGAAAAAGCCCTCAGAGTCGTCATAGTCGCCCCCAAACAGGATTTCCGCATCATCCGATTCTTTGACGTAGTCGATATAAGAGGTGATGCTGTTGAACGCTCCCTGGTCAATAACGGCCCCCATAAACGTGCTGAAATCTTCGACATCGCCGACGTTGATTTTTTTGGCCTCTTCGAGGAATTGTTCGCTGAATTCACTCCAGAGTGACTCGGGAATATACATGCGGGAAGCGGCCGAACATTTTTGGCCCTGGTACTCATAAGCTGCGCGAAGGGCCGCAACCACCAGTGCATCCACATCGGCGGTTTGGTGAGCAAAGATGAAATCCTTGCCGCCGGTTTCGCCCACAATACGGGGATAGGTCTTATATTTTTTGATGTTGTCGGCAATTCGTTTCCAGAGCAGCTGAAATGTAGCGGTGGAACCGGTAAAATGGAGTCCGGAGAGATGTTCGCTGTCGGTGGCCGGATCTCCCACATCGGCACCGGAGCCGGGCAGGAAGTTAATAACACCCGCGGGGAGACCGGCTTCCTCCAGCAGTTTCATCACAAAGTAACTGGAATAGATGGACGAAGTGGCCGGTTTCCAGAGCGAGACGTTTCCGCAAATGGCCGGGGCGGTTGGCAGGTTGCCCGCAATAGAGGTGAAGTTGAACGGCGTAACGGCAAATACAAAACCTTCAAGCGGGCGGTATTCGGTACGGTTCCACATGCCATCGGGAGAATAGGGCTGATCCTGGTAAATCTGGGTCAGGTAGTAGGAGTTGTAGCGGAAAAAGTCGACCAGCTCGGCGACGGCATCAATTTCGGACTGGTGCGGGGTTTTTGACTGCCCGAGCATGGTGGCGGCATTGAGCGTGTAGCGCCAGGGACCGGAGAGCAGGTCGGCGGCCTTTTTGAATACCGAGACCCGCTGCTCCCAGGGCATCTCCGCCCATGTTTTGCGGGCTTCAAGGGCCGCATCCTCAGCCATTTTCACCTCTTTTTCTCCGCAAAGATGTACGGAGGCCAGTTTGTGGCTGTGATTGTGCGGCATCACTACATCAGCGGTATGTCCGGTTTTGACCGCTTCGCCGCCAATAATGGCGGGAATCTCAATTTCCTGGTTTTTTAGCCGGTTGATTTCTTCCTTCAAAGCGGACCGTTCGGGTGTGCCCGGCGCGTACGAGTTGACCGGTTCGTTGCTGGGTTCCCGTATTTCGAAATATGCATTCGCCATAAATAGTGTCTGTTTGGTTTACTTGAAAATGGTATTCAAATGTTGAGCTGTCAATTCCTTAAAATAACAAATCTTGTTACGTGTTGGATTGCAAAAACGAAGCTGCGCGGTCAGCCGTTTCATATGCGCCGCTTATACATCCGGGAACAGAGACTTCATACCTGAAATTGCCCGTCAGATAGAGTCCGCGGTTGCATTCCTCCAGTTCATCCATCGCATCCAGGTAAGATTGATGATCGAGTCCATATTGAGGGATCGCTCTGTTCCACCGGTGCAGAGATTCAAATTGTGGCTGCCCGGTACAGCCGAGCAGTTGCCCGAGATCGTCTGTCACCATCTCTTTTATTTTGGGATTCGGCAAGTCAACATGCCCGGGGTGGCGCTCTCCTCCTATAAAGCAGGTGAGCAGCACATGTTCTTCGGGGGCACGGTTCCCGAAAAGGGAGGAGGAAAACAGGCACCCGAGTATGTTGAAGGGTTCCGCATCGGGAACCAGCATGCCGAAGCCGTCGAGCGGGTGGGAAACCTGTTCGCGTTTGAATCCCAGGCTTACCGTGGCGATGGGAGCGTACCGGAGTGATTCAAGATGGTCAATCAATCCCGGTTTTTCGACGTCAAAAGTGAGGGCGTCGAGCTGGTGGAGAGGGGCGGTAAAAATAATGGAATCAAACGCGTGGGTTTCTTCATCGTTGACGGTAACCGCCCATGTGCGATCTTTTCGCGTGACGGCGGTAGCGGCACTGCCGAACCGGATAGAGGAATCCAGTTGTTTTACAAGCTGGTTGGGAAGCTCTTGCAGTCCGCGCTTGAACGAGATCAGTCCCGGGCGCCGGACCGACGAGTTCGACTTCGACCTGCGGGATGATTTTACCGCTCCTTTAAAAATGGATCCAAACTGCTGTTCCAGCTCATACACGCGTGACAGGGTATGCCGGATGGACAGCTGCCGGGGATCCCCGGCATAGATACCGGCCACAAAGGGATTAACTGCGTAATCCCGTACCTCCCTGCCGAGGCGCCGTTCAAAAAAATCGGCAATACTTTCGGGCTGCCGCGATTTGGGAATAAACGGTTCCCTGAATATCCGCAATTTTCCTTTCAGCGAAAGCAGGGGCGTACGCAGAAATCCCCCCACAGAGGTCGGCAGTGGTTCAGGCCGCCCATTCTTGACGATATATCGCTTTGCGGCCTCTTTTCCCGTTTCAACGACGTGCTCCGTCAAGTCGAGTTCTTTGATCAACTCCCAAAGCTGTTCCGATTTTGCCATGATGGTGTTGGGACCCCATTCTACCAGCCAGCCCTGGTTGCGGATACTTTTTATGACTCCGCCCGGATACCCTTTTTTTTCAAATACTGTTACTTCCAATCCCTTTTTCCTGAGCAAAAAAGCGGTAGTCAGGCCGGATATCCCTCCGCCGATAACAGCAACAGCCGGTTGTTGAGTGTCGGTTGTCATAAATAAAAGACAATTAACTTAGACTTGATCTAAATAAATTTATAAATTTGGGGCTGACAAAACCACATATACAGTACCATGAAAATATTAATAGAAGATGAAGCAAAGGAATTAAGATGAAGTTTAAACAGAGGATCACCCGGCTATTCGTTTTCGCATCCGTTTTAATGCTGTTTGTCTCCTGCTCTCCGTCTGGTTCTGACAGTATTGTCGTGTATTCCGGCCGCAGCAGGGCACTGGTTGACGACCTGGTCAAAAAATTTGAAGCCAAAACAGGTTACACCGTCGACGTCCGGTACGGTAACGACGCCGAACTGCTGGCGGTTATGAAGGAGGAGGGAGATCAAAGTCCCGCCGACCTGTTCTGGGCCAATACCACGGGGGCCCTGGCCAATGCCAACAAGTCTGAGATGCTGAAGACGCTACCCGACACGCTGTTGCAGGTACCCGATTCCTACAGGTCTTCCTCCGGGGTGTGGTTGCCGGTAACGGTGCGTTTCCGCGTGCTGGCCTACAATCCCGATCGCGTGGATCCGGATGAGCTGCCCCGATCGGTTTTAGATCTGCCCGGCGCCACCCGGTTTGAGGGCCGCGTGGGGTGGACGCCCACCTACTCCAGTTTTTACGATTTTATCACCACCATGCGCGACCTGGAAGGGGAGGAAACGACGCGGGCGTGGCTGGACGGCATGCAGCAGCTGAATCCGTCTTCCTACAGTTCAAATCCCCCGATGCTCCAGGCGCTTATTGCCGGAGAGATCGATATCGCCCTGACCAATCACTACTATATTCTGCAGTATAAATACGGCGGGGCCGAAGGCGAATATGAAGAAGAGGTCTATTTTGACGAACCGGTGGTGGATGAAAATGCACCGGTCGAAACCTACCATTTTGCAACGGGCGATATCGGGAATCTGGCACTGGTAACGGGGGCCAGCCTGCTGCAAACATCCGACCAGGATCAGGTGGCGCTGGAATTCCTGCGGTTTCTCGTCTCTGAGGAAGCCCAGCGTTATGCCGCGGATGTGGTGCACGAGTACCCGGTCATCAATACGGTGACTCTTCCCGAATACATGCTGGAAAGCGAAAAAGCAATTAACATCAGCCCGGAATATGACTATGAAAACCTGCAAAACCTGGGCGGAACCCTCAACCTGCTGCGCGAGGCAGGGCTGATCTAGAAAATATCCCAAAGGATTTTTCCTTTAAGTACGAACACTGTTCAGATCAAAACAATCCAATAACCGCAATATTTTGACAATCATGAATTCATTTAAAAGTAAATTTCCAATACTGCTTGTTTCCCTTTTGATAATTGTGACCGCCTGCTCAGAACCGGAATCAGAGGAACTCGTGATCTACTCTGGCCGCAGCCAGGCGTTGGTGGACGATCTGGTGGATATGTATAATGAAAAGACCGGCGAGCAGGTTGAGGTCAGGTACGGAAATGATGCGGAACTGCTGGCCCTGCTGGCGGAAGAGGGGGAACAGAGCCCGGCCGATATTTTTTGGGCGAACACCACCGGCGCGCTGGCAAACGCCTCGAGCGAAAACCGGCTGCAGGCTCTTCCCGATTCCATCCTTGCCCTTCCCAGTTCCTACACGGCCTCATCCGGCCAGTGGATTCCGGTGACGGTACGCTTCCGGGTGCTTGCCTACAATCCCCAGAATGTGAGTGAAGAGGAGCTGCCCTCCTCAATATCGGAGCTGACGGAGATGACGGAGTTTGAAGGTCGCGTGGGATGGACGCCGACCTACAGCAGTTTTTACGATTTCATTACCGCTATGCGGATTATCGAAGGAGAGGAATTCACACTCGACTGGATTGAGGGTATGAAGGCACTGAACCCGGTTGCCTACAGCTCGAACACGCCGATGGTACAGGCGCTGGTCGGCGGAGAGATTGATATGGGCCTGACCAATCACTATTACGTTCTACGCATGAAATACGGCGACGCCAAGAGCGGGGACCAGACGCCGCAGCCCGATGCCCCGATCGAAACGCACCATTTTGAGAGTGGCGACCTGGGGAACCTGGCACTCGTTACGGGGGCCGCGCTGCTTAATACGTCAGATCAAAATGAACAGGCACTGCGATTCCTGAAGTTTTTGGTTTCTGAAGAAGCACAGTCGTTTGCCGTGCAGTCGGTTAATGAATACCCGGTGATAGACGGCGTAGAGGTGCAGGACTTTATGCTGGATGCCGACCAGGCGTTTGAGCTGAGCCCTGAATACGATTACGAGCAGCTTCAAAACCTGGAAGGGACACTGGATTTGCTCAGGAAAGCGGGCCTGAACTAGGGTACGACAGGGAGCGGAAAGCAGAGGATTAGCAGAGATATCAGCAGGTTTAAACTTTCCCTTTGCAATACAGGTACTGGTACCTGGAATCAGAAAAAGCGTAGTTGCCATTGTCGAGTTACATGCGTAAAAAAGTCTCCTGCGTCACCTTTTGAAGGGGACGCAGGGGGCGACCTTACAAAGTCAGCTTGACAGCCGGATTTGGTAATTACGCTAACTTTTGAAACTAAGTACTAGTCATGTTTGCCGGTCTTGAAGAAATAGCGATGCCATATTGCTGCATAAAAATATGGCGCTATTGCAGAATCAGCGGCACTTCACAGAAGTGTAGGCAAAACCGGATAATGGGAGGTAGGAAAAGTTGTCTTTCTTATTTATAATTAGTCTAAATAGTTTTATACTTGCTGTCGAATCGAAACTGCAAGAAAAAAATGTGTTATGAATTTTTTAGAAGGATACAAGTTAAAGAGTCTTGGAACGCTGCTGGTGGTCCTGCTGGTTGCAGCCGCCGGTTGTGATACCACCAGTTCTGATGGCGAGGATAATGAAAATGAGCAGATTGAAGTCCCCGACACCTACGAGTTTACGCGCAATGGGGAATCGACGGTCGCCTATCCAGGGCAGACCGACCGGCTCGACATGGTCGAAGAGATGAAAGCCTACATTTCTACTGCACACCAGGGAGAGGTGATCTCTGAGCAGGCACTGCTGGATATGTTCGAAAACAAGGATGGCAACGGCGGCGGACATTTTTCATTTACTTCCGACCGCGATCTCAAAAGCAAGACGTTTGCCCCCGATCTCGACAACAATCTTTTTGAGGGATTTTTTGCGGATGCCGAAGCCGCCAGTGAAAACGGCAGTGCCGGAATTCGCGCTCAAAACGGCGTAGCCGGACTGTTGGAACGGGAAGACAGTGGCAGCGACATCCTGGTTGATGAAAAGGGTCGTGAGTTTACCCAGCTCGTTGAAAAGGGATTGATGGGGGCTGTTTTTTACAACCAGATTTTTAACGTGTACCTGACAGATGAACGCATCGGTCCGAACGTCGAAAACGAGGAGCTCCGCGAGGGAACCAATTACACCGACAAGGAGCACCATTTCGATGAAGCCTACGGCTATTTCGATGCCCCGGTCGATTTTCACTCCGACTGGCCGGACGCCCGCACCGACGAGCTCCGTTTCTGGAGCAAGTATTCCAACGGCTCTGATCCGCTGCTCGGCTTCAACGATACGATTATGGACGCCTTTATCCGGGGGCGCACGGCTATCGTTAACGACAACCAAACGGAACTGGACGAACAGGTACAGGTACTTTACGAAAACCTGGAGCTGTTGTCTGCTGCAACAGCCGTACACTACATCAACAGCACGCTGCAGCACCTGAACAATAGTAACCAGGGAGAGGCTTTTCATGCACTTTCCGAAGCCTGGGCTTTTGTGAATGCCTTGAAATATAGTCCCCAGCGGGTGATAAGCACCGACCAGGTTGATCAGATTCTGAACAGCGATTTCGGGGAAAACGGCAATTTCTGGAATGTAACCTCCAGCGGACTGAACAATGCAAAGGCAACACTTGTAGACCTGTATCCTGACCTGGAACCGGTACAGGATCAGCTATAACGATTTAGCTCACATATAACCCGTCATCCCGAACCCCGTTTCCCCATTAACCCGCGGGGTTTGGGTTTTTGTTAAACACTCATGTTATGCGGATTTATTCGACTTTACTCTTATCACTTTTCACAATAACGCTTGTATTCATTGTCGCTTCGTGCAGCAGCAGTACATCCTCAGATGACGAGGAGATCGATTTTGACCGATCTGCCATGCTGCAGAACTATGGCAACAACATCATTCTGCCGGCTTTTGAAAACCTGCAGTCCACCGCCGGTGATCTGGATGCAGCGGCTTCGGATTTTAATGCCGAGCGGACGCCGGAGCATTTGCAGGCACTGCAATCGGCGTTAAAAGAGATGCGCCTGGCCTGGCAGGATGTGAGCCCGTTTCAATTTGGTCCGGCCGAGTCGGTGCTGATGCGCGCTTCGCTCAATACCTATCCCACCGACACGGAACAGGTAAATGAAAATATCTCCACCGGTGAATATACGCTGGGCACGATTGAGAGTCGTGATGCCGCCGGGCTCCCGACCCTCGGTTACCTGCTGCACGGGGTGGGAGAGAGCGAGGAGGAGATCCTGGCGATGTACACCGCCAATACCGATGCCGAGAGCCGTATGACCTACCTGCTGGATAACGTCGCTTTTGTCAAGGATCTGGTGGACACCACGGCCGACGAGTGGCGGGAAGCGGGAGGAAATTATATCGGTACGTTTCTGAGCGAAAATAATGCGGGCACCGATGTGGGAAGCTCGGTCGGCATGCTCATCAACAGCCTGGTGCTGCATTACGAGCGCTTTCTGCGGGATGGTAAAATCGGCATCCCGGCGGGCGTGCGAAGTGCCGGCGTGGAGCGTCCCACCGCTACGGAAGCCTACTACGGCGGATACTCCCTGGAGTTGGCACAAGCCAACCTCGGGCAGGTGGAACAGATCTTTACAGGAGGCGGCGGCGAGGGACTGGATGACAATCTCGAAGCCCTGGGAGCCGGGGATCTTTCCGAAGAGATCAAAACCGAGCTGACGGATGCGCAAACGGCGCTCGGCAGTCTCAGTGATCCCTTGTCTCAGCAGATAGAACAGGACAATGAACCGGTACTTACCTCGTTCGAGGAGCTGCAAAAAATAGTGACGCTGTTGAAGGCCGATATGACTTCGGTACTTGGGGTGACAATAACGTACCAGGATAATGATGGAGACTAACGAGCAATAGAAATGGAAGGCATTGTAGAGCGGTATTTCCGCAGACATATTCCTATTGCGCCGCTGGCTGTTTTCAGGGTGATCTTCGGGGGTATCATGCTGGTCAGCATCGTCCGGTTTGCCCTGAACGGCTGGATCTACGAGCTCTACGTGCAACCCGACTATTTTTTCTCCTTTTACGGCTTTGAATGGGTACAGCCGCTGGGGGAGCCGGGCATGTACCTGCTATTCCTGGTGATGGGTCTTTCTGCCCTGTTTATAATGCTGGGCTGGCATTACCGGGTCGCCTCCGTCCTTTTTTTTCTCACCTTTACCTATGTCGAGCTCATCGACAAAACGAACTACCTGAACCACTACTATTTTGTCAGTATCATCAGTTTCCTGCTGATACTGGTTCCCGCCAACCGCTATTTTTCACTGGACCTCCTGCGCAAGCCCGGCCTGCGTGCCGAATATGTACCGGCCTGGACGATCAATATTTTTAAACTTCAGTTGGGACTCGTCTACTTTTTTGCCGGGGCCGCCAAGCTGAATGCCGACTGGCTGCTCAACGCCATGCCCCTGCGGATCTGGCTGCCGGCCAATGCCGACCTGGCGCTGATCGGTCCGCTGCTCGAATATCCCGCGACCGCCTACCTCTTTAGCTGGGCGGGAGCCTTTTATGACCTGTCCATCGTCTTTTTCCTGCTCTACAAACCGACACGCAGGTATGCCTATGCTGCGGTTGTGGTTTTCCACCTGATGACCGCTGCCCTTTTCCAGATCGGCATGTTTCCCTACATCATGATATTGTGCACGCTGATCTATTTTTCCGCAGAATTTCACGAGCAAATCATCGAAAAAACCGGAGACCTGTGGCGCAGAATATCTTTTGTGAAACGAGGTAAAATAGTTGCAGGAGAAAGCCCTGCCGGCACAAAAACGTTTAATTATCGTCCTGCGGTTGCTTCTGTGTTGACGGCAGTTTTGGTAATCCACTTTGTCCTTCAGCTTTTGCTTCCGCTGCGTTTTGCGTTGTATCCGGGCAACCTGTTCTGGACGGAGCAGGGATACCGCTTTTCCTGGCGGGTGATGCTGATGGAAAAGGCCGGCAATACCACCTTCAATGTCCGCAATCCCGAAACCGGGGATCGGTGGCAGGTCTCCAACTACCAATATCTGACGCCCAACCAGGAAAAAATGATGTCCACCCAGCCCGACATGATTCTGCAGTTTGCCCATTACCTGGAGGAACAGTATCAAAAGGAGGGGATGGACGATCTGCAGATTACGGCTGAATCCTACGTGACGCTCAATGGGCGGCGGAGTACCCTGATGATCGACCCGGAAGTGGATCTGACCGAAGTGGAACAGGGTTTTCATCATAAAGACTGGATTTTGCCATTTCCCGAGAATCAACAAAGCTGGTTTGGAAGCCACAGAAAATGAAGTACGGTTTTACAATTGCATTTTTTCTGTCAACTCTCTTCTGGATACCCTTTTATGCATCTGCGCAAACCTATACCATATCCGGAAAGGTAAGCAGTGAAACCGGGAATTCCCTGCCTGCGGCGTATGTGTTTGTCTCGTCGGCCGCCGAACAGGACTCTTCGGAGACCGGGAACATGTTTTCGACGACGACCCCTTTTCAGGATCGAACCGGCAAAAAAGGGCGGTACAGGATAACGGGACTTGAGCCCGGAACCTACGCCGTTACGGCGTATCATCCCGGCAAAAAAGTGACAACAAAGGAGATCACCATTCAGGAAAGTGATATCCGCCTCAACTTTGAGCTTGTGGTCCTGGAAGGGGCGCTGGGTGAACTGACCGTTGAGGATACTGAGTCGGCCTCGTTCGGCATTACGCGGATGCGCTCAGTGGAAGGGGTGACCATCAACGAGTCAAAGAAAAACGAGGTGGTGGTCGTAGAAGAGATCGCCGCCAACTTAGCCACCAACAACAGCCGGCAAGTCTTTGCCAAAGTCCCGGGCCTCAATATTTGGCAGAGCGACGAGGCCGGGGTGCAGCTGGGCATCGGCGGGCGGGGACTGAGTCCCAACAGGAGCTCCAATTTTAATACGCGCCAGAATGGCTATGATATCGCGGCGGATGCGCTGGGTTATCCCGAAAGCTATTATACCCCGCCCGTGCGGGCACTGAAGCGGATTGAGATTGTACGCGGGGCAGCCTCTCTCCAGTACGGTACCCAGTTTGGGGGATTGCTGAATTTTGTATTCAAGGACGGTCCCGAAGATGAACGGCTGCAGCTCAATTCAAACCAGTCGGTCGGCTCCTACGGCATGTGGAGCTCGTTCAACAGCGTTGGTGGCTCAACGGAAAATATGAACTATTACGGGTTTTACCAGTACAAGAAGAGCGACGGCTGGAGGCCCAATTCTGAGCTTGACCAGCACACGGCTTACGGTTCGGTACAGTACAACATTACGCCGAAACTGACGATCAACCCGGAGTACACCTACATGCATTACCTGGCCCATCAGCCCGGGGGACTGACGGACGCCCAGTTTGAGGAGGATCCGGGCCAGTCGAACCGCGAGCGGAACTGGTTCCGGGTAAACTGGAACCTGCTGGCCCTGAAAGCTAATTATGAGTTCAGTTCAAAAACCAGGCTGAACACGCGCTTTTTCGGGCTGAAGGCGGGGCGCGACGCGGTGGGAAACCTGGAACGGATCGACCGCCTGGATTTTGGAGGACCCCGCAACCTGCTGAAAGACGATTTTACCAACTGGGGCAACGAAACGCGGCTGATTCACCGCTACCCGCTGGGAGAGCAGCTCTCGGTTTTCTTGGTGGGAACCCGATTTTACAACGGGTTTACCCATCGCCGGCAGGGGCGGGGTACTGACGGGAGCGATCCCGATTTCAGCTACCTGAGTCCGGATAACCTTCGGGGATCCGATTTCGATCTGCCGAGTCGAAATCGATCGCTTTTTGTCGAGAATATATTCAACATCACTCCTGAATTAAGCATTACTCCGGGCGTTCGGTTTGAATATATCCGGACCGAAGCGGACGGGTATTATCGCAATATCGTGGAAGACCTGGCCGGAAATATACTGGTGGATGAGCGGATCGAGGAGCAGCGGGACCGAAAGCGCTCTTTCGTCTTTTTCGGAATCGGGGCCAGCTACAAGGGGAGCAGCAACCTGGAGGTTTATGCCAATTACTCCCAGAATTACCGGGCGATCAACTTTAACGATATTCGGGTGGATGTCGGAAGCCTGGAGGTGGATCCGAATATGCAGGATGAGCGCGGATTTAATGTGGACCTGGGACTGCGCGGGAGCCGGGATACCTTTTTTAACTACGATGTCAGCCTGTTTCATCTTTCCTACGAAGATCGCATCGGCACGGTCCTGAAAACGGAGCCGAATCCCAAATTTAACGGCCTGGTAGATCGGACGTTCCGGTATCGGACAAATGTGGCCGACGCCAAAATTTACGGTCTCGAAACGTTTGCAGAGGTCAACCTATACCGCTTGTTCATGGGAGAAACCCGTTCGTCGCGGCTCTCCCTGTTTACCAACCTGGCGCTGATTACATCCGAATATTCCGATTCCGACATCAGCGGAATTGAAGGAAATGATGTAGAGCTGGTGCCGAATGTTAACTTCAAAACGGGGTTGACCTTCAGCAGGAAAAACTTCGAAGCCTCCTGGCAGTTTTCTTACGTAAGCGAGCAGTTTTCTGACGCCACCAACGCCCGCCGAACTCCCACAGCGATCGAGGGCATTATCCCGGCCTACCATGTAATGGATCTCTCAGCCAAATACAATCATAACTGGTTCCGCCTGGAAGCCGGGATCAATAATGTGACCAATAATATCTATTTTACGAGAAGGGCCACCGGGTATCCCGGACCGGGTATTATTCCATCCCCCAGCCGGAGTTTTTATGTAACCGCCGGCATCAGCCTGTAGAATCCGCGTACAATCCAGGTCAATATAGAGCTTTACGCTTGTCTAATCCTGATTTAACGTGAGTTCGACATAAGGGTTGCTAAAATAGCAACAATTGTCCGGTATCGACATAAGTTTGCTTCAAGCTGGGCTTTTTCTCGGTGAAG
>NZ_JBINJE010000035.1:0-39425 GCF_043951955.1 Halalkalibaculum sp. DA384
ACCAGCAGTACTGCAGCTATTCGCAACAGCATGCCCAGCGGGTTTGCTCTCCTTCTATCCAACTGCCTGGGAACCGGTCCATACTCAAATTTATCAGTCTTTTTCTCCCTTTTGATCTGCTCTCTGATAATATCCCAGGCACGCCTCTTGTTTCCCATCTTCAACACGTTTCCCGAAATGTCCCAGAGGTTTTGCAGCTCTTCCAGCTCCTCCTCGCGAGCGGGATCTTCATCAAGCCACTCATTAACGAACTTTTCATCTTCCCGGGAGTACTCACCGGTCACATATCGTTTTATCTGTTCGGGATATATCTCACGTAAACCCACGGTAATCTGCTATTAAGGCGAATGTTATCATTATTTTTCCTGCGTTCTTACTACAATGACAACTACATCTGTGGTTACCGTGACAGCTGCCTGGGAAAAATTCTTTGATAAATGTGTTTATCACCCGTCACCCGCAGGGAATGGGAATGAGGAATGATGAATGAAGGAGTAAGAATGATGAATTGCGAAGGCGACGCAAGGCACTCTCCCCCGCGTACGGGACAGCTGACGGTTGAAGACGCCGGCTGGCAACGGGATCTCCCGCGATACAGCCCTCCCCCCTCTCCTGCCCGGCAGAGGGTTTTTTATCTACTCGATATTATGCCGGTATCTTCTGACAAAAAAGATGGTATCTTTTTCTCCTTAAGATGGTATCTTTTTTTGTATAAGATGGTATCTTTTTTCACAGGAGCTATTGCCCCGGTTGTTTAGGGTTTTCTTTGTTCATTTTTTCATCGAAGAAAAACGAAAAAAAGCCGCTGAGGATGGGAATTATGAATGAAGAATTAAAAATAATGAATTTCGAAGGGGAGATCGTTTGAACGAGTTATAGCACCATGCCCAAGACCGGAAGAAGTTCTGTCTAACGAGGGAGCAAGCTAAAAATATACAACCTGGCCTTTCCGGCCTTGAATGGGGCGCGGAGGCCGAAGCAGGCGGGGGTGGATGTTGCACCGGTGAAGGTTTTGATAGCGGGCAACTTGCGTGACGGACCATCAACATCCACGCCTGCTGAGGCTGTAGCGTTTGGCCCATTCACCACCTTGATTTTTTCGTCCCTTTTGGATCAAGCCAAAAGGGACACCTCGTGTTGGGAAAATAGTCCCCTTTTTCACATTCAGGCTTTTTAATCATCTTTCCTTGTTCATTTTTTCATCGAAGAAAAAACGAACCTTAAAAAACCGCTGGCGGAGGATGGGAATTATGAATGAAGAATTAGAAATGATGAATTTCGAAGGGGAGATCGTTTGAACGAGTTATAGCACCATGCCCAAGACCGGAAGAAGTTCTGTCTGACGAGCGAGCAAGCTACAAAATATACAACCTGGTCTTTCCGGCCTTGAATGGGGCGCGGAGATCCTGCCGGTATACCTTGTCTGATGGCCAGCTCGGCTCGAAACCTGCGAGGTTTGTATGATTAAAAAGGGCCGCTTTGTCTTAAATGGGCTGCTTTTCTTGAAAAGGAAACCTGGCAGGGTTGGGAGGAAAGCGTTGTTCGAAACCCTCGGGGTTTTTCTTCAACGGTGGCTGCCCGTTACTACCAGGACCGCTTTTGCGGACCGGAAACCCCGGGGGTTTTAGAAAGGGCTTCGTTCTCTACCTCTCCACGCCTGCACAGGCGGCAGCGTTTGCCCCATTCACCGCCTTGAATTTTTGGTTCCTTTTGGATCAAGCCAAAAGGGACAACTCGGGTTGGGGTAAGAGGCTAGCGTGACTTTTAAAACGGTCTCTAATTCATTTCGAACAGAGTACCCCGCTTTTAAGACTCGTTTTATATCCGGACACCTTGAAGATTCAGACCATGAGACTGGAAAACACAATTAACGAAACCAACAACTCAGAAAAGCGCTCCCTCAGGGTAGCCAGTGCTCTTCTGATCTGTGTGTCTACGGTATTTTCTGAAATATCCAAAAAATCGGCAATCTCCTTGTAGGTCATGTCCTGGTGCCGGCTCAGGACAAATATGAGCCTGCGCCTTTCGGGCAGATCTTGAATGGCTTGTTCAACTTCCTTGAGCAGCATTTTGTAGTGGAGATTTCTGTCTAATTTGGACTCCCTTGGCTGGTTCTTATGCAGGGCTTTTTTTTCTTCTTCCCACTCTTGCTCTGTATCCCGGTGTTTCAAGTGGTTTAAACTCATATTCCTTCCTGCCCTGTATAGATATGATTTAATTGAGGTCTGGATTGTCAGGGTCGTGCTTATTCGCCATACCTTCAGAAATAATTCCTGGACTATTTCTTCAGCAATGGCCTCTGATTTGACATATCCCCATACAAATCGCACCAGGGGTTCGTAGTATTTATCAAATAGCTCTTCAAAAGCCTCCTCATCCCCATCTTTAACTTTTTCGAAAAGTAACTTGTCACTCATCCAATACCCTGCTCTTTTCGTAGGATTTTAAATAAATCCTACCATTAACTATCCCCTTCTCCTTTGTAGGAGTAATCGAATCCCTTCCGTACTTACAACTTATGCTATTTATTGAAAACTTTTATCCAGTTGATTAAATCAATCATTACTCTGCATTATCAGATTCAAAAACTTCCACACCCAATCAAGGGACTGGAAGTTACATTAGGGTTTTATGGGAAAATTCAATATTAAAAGTCAGTAGTGTCCAATTAAGACAATTTGATGCCTAAACCTTTCTCAAAAAACTTGATTAATTTTCATTGGCTTTATTGATGCCTCCTTTTATAGGTAAGACAATCGAATGGAGGCTTTCCGTGACAACAATTCACCGTAGGGGAAATCTCATATCAGAAACCCTCAAATTTTGACAGATGCGCACCACCGGCTAAAATCCATATCATCCTGAAACCGCGGATGGGGACAGTACCGGATTCGAAGCGTCCGGGATACGTTTTGGTTGACAAGGTTTTAAAAACGCAAATCTCTAAACCTATTTTGCATACTGAATAGCATAGAGAAAGTTTAATTTCAGTTTTTAAACACAGCTGTTGTATGATTAAATTGGATCTCGAAGTATGGGTGAGCTTGCTACCGAAACAGCTATATTAAAACGTTAAGAATAAAATGCGATTATATTGAAAAGATTAGCATCATATCTCTCAATTTTCATTCCACTTATTTTAATTCATGGTTGCAATTCCCATGAATCAAATGATTCAAGAAGTGGAAATTTATTCCAGCTAATTCCCGTCTCAAAAAGTGGTATTCATTTTTCGAATGATATAATCGAAAATGCTGATAATTTTTTTCTTGATTTCAACTACGTCTACGACGGGGCGGGACTAGCCGTTGGCGATATCAACAATGATGGTCTGCCGGATATTTATTTTGTGGGAAACCAAGTCTCAAATAAGTTGTATCTGAATAACGGAAGTTTTGAATTTGAGGATATCACCACAAAAGCCGGCGTGGATGGGGGACCGGGTTGGCACAACGGGGCGGTCATGGTTGATATAAATAATGATGGATATCAGGATATTTATGTTACCCGCGGAGGTTGGAAGGATACCGAAGAAGAACGCAAAAATTTACTTTTTATCAACCAGGGAGATCTGACCTTCAAGGAACAGGCTGCAAAATATGGGCTGAATGAAACCGGTTATTCCCTTCACGCCTCTTTCTTTGACTTGGATAACGACGGCGATCTGGATGTGTATATCACCAATCGACCCGAATCATTCTTTATCCCTATTCCTGAAGTCCTCAAGGGAAAACAAGATCCAGGCGACCTTGCCAGGGATAAACTCTATCTAAACGAAGGGGGAACGTACACAGAAGTTGGACTACAGAAAGGCATCACAGGCAATTTTGGATTCGGACTGAGTGTGGTAACCGCTGACGTCAACCAGGATGGTTATTCGGATATTTATGTTGCCAATGATTTCCTGGAAGATGACTATTTATATATCAATCAAGGGGATGGAACATTTAACGAAAGCATTGACAAAGCCACAAACCACATCTCGTTTCATTCGATGGGAACGGATATTGTGGATATTAACAATGATGGTTTGGAAGATATAATCGTTACCGAAATGCTGCCTGAGGATTACATTCGATCAAAAACATCTATGGCCCACATGACGCGAGAGGATTATCGTGAAATAATAGAGAGTGGATTTCACCACAAGTACATGCATAATGTGCTGCATCTAAACCAGGGGAATGGTTTTTTTAGTGAAATATCCCAGCTCGCAGGCGTTTCAAAAACTGACTGGAGCTGGGCTGTTCTGGGAAGTGATTTTAACAATGACGGCTATCGGGATCTATTTATCTCGAATGGTTTATTGCGGGATGTGAATAACAGGGATGCTGAAGCCAGGGGAGTAAAAATTGTGCAGGAAAATGCACACCAATTTTCCTCCCAAGAAGAATTGATTCGCGGACTAGCCACCGATTTGATCAACCAGTATCCCAAAAACAAACTGCCAAACTATATTTTCAAAAATAATGGCAATTTAACGTTCTCCAACAAGTCTTCCGAATGGGGATTGGATCAAGCTAGTGTATCCCACGGAGCTGCAGTTGCGGATTTTAATAATGACGGCACGTTGGATTTGGTTGTCAATAACATGGATGGGGAGGCGTTTCTCTATAAAAACAGCGCCGATGAGTTGCGCGAAAATAATTATCTGCGGGTGAAGCTTAAGGGACCTCCTGGCAACATTGACGGGTTAGGTGCAAAAATACATTTGGAATACGGCAATGAGCAACAGTTTTTTCAAATGAAAACAACCCGGGGATATCTTTCCTCGAGTCCTCCGGTTGCCCATTTCGGCCTGGATACAGCAAGCACCATAGACTTAGTTACGGTCACATGGCACGACGCAAAACAAAGCAGACTCCGGAATATTGAGGCTAATCAAATGTTGGAGCTATCATACGAGGATGCTATACGTGTCAAGCCAAACAAACAGGAAACAGAACCGATATTCAGCGATGTCACCTCCCAGTGGTTTGATCCACCCTATATTCACCGGGAGAATGAATTCGATGACTACCAGCAACAGCCGCTGTTGTCTCACAGCCTCTCAACAGAGGGACCATTTATAACAACCGGTGATGTTGACGGCAATGGATTGGACGATTTTTATGTCGGAGGAGCCCATGGTCAGCCGGGTCAGCTTTTCCTGCAGAAAAAAGAGGGAGGGTTTGAACGGAAAAAAAATCCCGCGTTTGAAGATGACGAAGACCATGAAGATATGGGAGCTCTTTTTTTCGATGCAAACGGAGATCAAGCTCTCGATTTATATGTGGTTAGTGGAGGCAACGAGTTTCCTCAACATGCCTCCATGTATCAGGATCGTCTCTATATTAATGACGGAGCGGGAAATTTCACACGATCATTTGATCTGCCTGAAATTACAGCCAGCGGGTCCTGTGTAGCTGCAGCCGATTACGATGGCGATGGCGATTTGGATCTTTTCGTAGGGGGGCGTCATGTACCGGGTATGTACCCCTTTCCGCCCAAAAGTTACCTGTTGCAAAATAATGGAGGAGAGTTTGAAGACGTGACGAATACAGTAGCACCTGAGTTTAACAAATTAGGAATGGTCACCTCAGCTGTGTGGACCGACATAGACGGGAAAGGAGATCCTGAACTGGCTGTAGCAGGAGAATGGATGCCGATCCGTATATTTAAACTTATCGATGAGGAGTTTAAGGAGATATCCTCCGCATTTTTGTCTGATGGCAGCAGCACAAAAGGCTGGTGGAATACCATTATATCGACCGATGCTGACGATGATGGCGATCAAGACCTGATTGCCGGAAATATCGGGTTGAATTACAAGTTCAAGGCCACCAGTGAGCGCCCATTTCATATCTTTGCAGATGATTTCGAAAACAATGGGATTGTAGATATTGTATTGGCAACTAATCACAATGATGAATTGGTTCCTGTGGCCGGAAAAGACAGGCTGGATCAACAAATTCAGAGTATCGCTTCTGAATTTTCGACCTATCGTTCGTTCGCAAAAGCGAACCTGGAGGATCTGCTCGGCTCCGGAATTGATGATGCACTGCACTATGAAGCCAATAATTTTGCAAGCGTACTTTTAGAGCACTCCGAAGGTGATTTGACATTGCGGGAACTGCCAACCGAAGCCCAGTTTTCTTCCGTAAATGCAGTTGTTGTGCTCGATTATAACAGCGATGGTATAAAAGATCTGCTGGTTGGGGGAAACAGGTTTAATGTAGAATTTGCAACTACCAGGGCGGATGCCTCGGTGGGATTATTGCTAAAGGGTAAAGCAGACGGAGACTTTGAACCGCTGCCTGTGGATGAAAGTGGTATTTTCATTCCTTACGACGTAAAGGATATTAAACCGATTAGACTTGGCGAAAATAGCTTGGGAATACTGGTAGGATCAAATCAGGATAAACTCAGACTTTACAGACTAAATAATTGACCTTTCGTTCCTTGTACACCGTCAGATACCGTCCTGCAACAAATGGGGTAACATCGAACGTAAAAACCTGATCAAGGAGTCAAGATGTAAGTGGGGCATCCTCAAAAAGTCACAACTGTCCCTTCCCAAGGCAGGGATGTTCCTTTTTGTGTGAACAAAAAGGAACCCAAAAAATCACCGGCGTGGGGATTTATTCGCCTGGCTGCACTTCGCTGCGGCTAAAAGAACCCCAGATATTTCCGGTGGGAGCTCCTCCCGGGAAATAGCATTTTTCCGCACGCCGGGTCTCACCCAGTACCTGTTGCAGGGGTTCTTTCTTCACGCCTCCGCTACGTTTGCCCGGGCGGCTTATAAATCCGTAGGCCGGAGGGATCCCTCCTATTTTCACCAGCACCAAAGTCTAGAAACCCACTGCTGCTGGTGCCAACAACGCCTGCCAGAAAAGATAATCAGGAGGCTGAAGAAAACTTTAATAAATCAACATCTGGGATTTATGGTGAGTGTTGCAGGTACCCAGTTCGTCAGTTCCGACCACTCGGAATTTTCTTCACCTCAACAATGAACACCCCATACCGAATCCTGCAGGCTACAACCGAATTTCAGGATAGCTATTGCTGCTGCCGGGGATATCATGTGCAGTATGATTTGAAAAAAATCAAGAAAACCTTGCATTTCGAACAGCCACATTAACCGCTAAATCATTGTTAGACATACAGTAAAATTAGAAAAGGATGCCCTAAGTATGGTCCAAGTGGCTTTCTCACTCCGATATCTTGATTACGAATTCAAATAGTGTGGTTTTGTACCTCCCCGTTCACTGGAAACATGGGCTGCTTCAACCAGGGCCATCGTCTGAACAGCATCGGGGACCAAACTGGTGAACTCGTTGGACGTTTCAAGCAGATGACATTGAAAACTGCCCATAGATCCGGCAAAAGCATCTGGAAACCAGGAGCCCTCGATATCCACCCGCTGCCAATTGGGATCTGTTCCCTCATCCAACAAACAGTATTCAAACGTGTCCTCCGCCCCTTCCGGATAATTCATGTTTACGCCCAGTGTAATCGTTACCGCTCCTTTCGTTCCCTCGATCTTCACAAATGATTCCTGATGGTCAGATCCAAATTCATGTCCGTGGTTTGTACTGATAACCGCTCGTGTACGATCCCCGTAGTCCAAAATCATCGTACTCTTGGTGGAAGCCAGATTCTCCATCTTAGGATGTTTAACCGTTTTGGCATAGATCCCTTTCGGGTTTCCCAGGAACGAGCGAACCAAATCAAGGTAGTGGATACTGTGATACAGGATTTCCACTCTCGGCAGATCATACAGGAACTCCCACAGATGCCATGGGGTATAAACGTTGAGACGGATTTCGATATCATGTATTTCGCCCAGGGCCCCTTCCCGGATCAGGTTCCGGGCTGCCAGTATATGGGGCGCGTACCGTAATTGGAAGTTTACACCGGCCGTCATCTGTTTTTCGTCACAAATGTGAGCTATCTTTTGGGCTTCATCCCAATCTTCACCCAGTGGCTTTTGTATCAGCGCTGCTGAATTTGAGGGTAAATATTCCAGTACACCCGCAATCTCCGAAGCGGGTACGGCGAGATCGTAAACCACATGTTGATTTGAATCGGTAATTAGTTCCTGCAGCGAACCGTAAACGTGTGGAATGCCATATTGCTCGGCAAGCGCTACCGCCTTTCCCTTTTGGATATCAAAAATTCCCTTAACAGGCAATCCCGCTTTTTGGTAGGCGGGCAGATGTGCATCCCGTACAATCCCCCCTGCCCCAATTATGAAGATTGGCCGCGGGGTTTCGGGCATGGTAACTTGGGTATGTAATGCTTGCTCCATTTAAAACAACAGGATTAAACGGTTTCAATGAGATCGGTACTGGCGCCGGGCTCTTGGGGAGTGTGATATCGTCCACCTTCAACTATGGCGGGATGTTTGAAGTACTCCCGCAGGTGGGGGATATATTCCAAAAAAAGCACCTCATGTCCCAGTGCTATATGATTATACAGAACCAAATGCTGGTGTATCTGTCCCATATCACCAACATGCGGTACGACCGGTATCCCAAATTTTTTTGATAAGATACTGACAGTCAGGAATTCGGCAACGCCCCCCACCCTGACAGCATCCACCTGGTTAAAACGCATGGCCCCGGCCTGCATAAAGTTTTTAAAAAGCACTTTGTTAGGAACATGCTCTCCCAGGGCAACAGGAACCGGGGCCAGTTGTTTGGCTATCGTCTGGTGCCCAAGCACGTCATCCGGATCAGTGGGTTCTTCAATCCAGTAGGGATCCATAGATTGCAGCTGCTTTCCCAATTTCAATGCCTCCGGTACGCTCCACTGTTGGTTTACATCCAGCATAATGGTGACGTCATCTCCCACCGTCTCCCGAACCAGAAAAGCCCTTCGCAAGTCCCGCTGTGGATCATCAGAACCTACCTTCAATTTCATGGCACCGAAGCCGGCATCGACGGCCTTCCTGGCATTTTCAACCAGTTTGGCATCCGGGTAGGAAAACCAGCCAACAGAAGTGTCGTAACCCGGATACCCTTTATCCAGGATCTTTTTACGACTTTCCCGATTTTCCATTTCATTGCGAAGAAGTTCCAACACATCCTGTTCGGTAAGCACGTCTTCCAGGTATCGAAGGTCCAATAGCTTTACCGTTTGCTGCGGGCTTAAATCCAGCAATAGTTTCCAAAGGGGCTGCTGCCGCTGCTTTGCCCAGAGATCAAAACAGGCGTTTGTTATCGCAGCCAGTGCAAGGTGCACAACCCCTTTATGGGGACCGAGCCACCGGTACCCGGGAGCATCGCTCATCCGCTGGGAAAGGGTGCCGAAATTTTCCATAACCTCTTCAATATCCTTTCCTTTGACGGGCTCTGCCAGGTATTCAATGGCCTTGCAGACCAGGTCATTCCCCTCGCCCAGTGTAAAGGCAAGGCCGTTACCGGTCTGATTCCGGCCGGTTTCAAGCCGACACACAGCATACGCATACTGTGGATTGGTGTGAACGGCATCGGCCCCGGCACCCTCTTTGAGCTCAAAGCGGCGGTCGCGTGTTACAACATCAGTAATAGTCATATAACCCGGATTATTCACGAATTAATAATAATTGAAGATTAAGCTGTTGATTATATTTTACATATCGGAAATAATCTGTAGCTCAAATTTGGGTATTGTCTAAAATAGCTGCGAAATTTTATCGTGTGCTGCGTTGAAATAAAAATAGCGCATTCAGCGTATCCAGATACACTTCATTTGCGATTTTAACTTCGCCTTGCTCACGACCAAATTTCTTGGTGAATAATCTGGGTTAACGGAAGTTATTGAAATAGGTAATAGAGAACTACCATAATCAGTATAAGTAAGGCAGAGAGCATGCGTGGATCTTTTGCTCCCTCCGGAGAACCTTCCAGAAACGATAGCGGGGAATCAAAACAGAGTCCCTTGATTTGATCAATTCCAGGTGGTTTCGTCACCAGACTTATTCCAGCATAAATTATACAACAAGTCACAAACAGCCACCACGCCTGCATCAGAAAAGGGATACCGTATACCTCTGTAAACAGTTTGACATCCCCTATTACGGGAAAATCGAGCAGGAAGACGGCAACGCCAAGCAGAAAGCCGGTCACCAGGGTTACATTCGCCGCCTGGCGGGTCCCCCGTTTCCAAAAGACCCCCATCACAAATACCGTTGCAATGGGAGGGGCAATGACCGACAGCAGCACGTTGATGGCATCAAAAATGCTTCTGAATTGTCCGACAAACGGTGACCAGAGAATCGCCAACACCATCACCACCACGGTTGTAACCCTTCCCGTAAGCACCTGCTGACGATCCGTAATGGACGGTTTTATCTTGCCCACAATGTCGACCGTGACCAGGGTAGCCGCACTATTCAACGCCGCAGCGATCGTGCTCATCAGTGCAGCCAGGAGCCCGGCCGCCATAAGACCTTTTAAGCCAACCGGCATCAATTCGGTAACAAGGACCAAAAAAGTGTCATTACTGTCTTGAATTTGGCTACCAAACAGTACATAGGCCAGTACACCGGGAAGGACCATAAAGAAAACCGGTAATATTTTTATAAACCCGGCGAATATCGGACCGGTTTTGGCGTCATACAGCGACCGGGCTCCCAGCACGCGCTGCACGATGGTTTGATCAGCACACCAGTACCAGATTCCCAAAACCGGGTAGCCAAGCAGCACGGCATACCACGGTAATGGAGAGTCTTCATGGGTGTGAATCATACTGAATTGCTCTGGTTTGGCCGCTTGTTTCAGTGCTTGCCAGGAATCAATACCGTATTCCGGTAACGACCAGATCGCCAGCAGGGTAACCAGAAAAGAACCTGTAATTAATATAACCGTTTGAAGCGTTTCGGTTACAACCACCGCTTTGAGTCCGCCTATTGCAGTGTACAGTACCGTTATAAATGAGATTAACAGGATCGAAACTACCACATCGATTCCAAAGAAATTTTCAACGACCACAGCACCTGCGTACAGGCTGACCCCGATATGCATAAACAGCGCACCAATGATACCTAAAAATGCCAGGAACGACCGGGCGAAGGGACCGTACCGCTTTTCCAAAAACTCCGGCAAGGTGGCGATCTCGTTTTCAAAGTAAAATGGAGCAAAAACAAGCCCCAGAATGATCAACAAAAAAGCGGCCATCCACTCGAAATTCCCCCAAACCAAGCCGTCGTTGAACCCGGATGCCGCCAGTCCCACGATATGAATGGTGGAAATATTGGAGGCAAAAAGGGCTGCCCCTATGACCGGCCACTTAAGCGAACGCGCTGCCAAAAAATAGTTCTTACTGGACATTTTCTGCTTTCGCACGCTCCAGATTCCCAGCGCCAGGATACCCAGCAGGTACAGGATGATCACAGATATATCGACAACACCTATTTGTGCATTTGACAGCATGTAGCCTGAGTCCCGATCTGAGATTAATTTATTATTTTAGCATACAGATAATTATGTATCTGTATTTGCTATTTAGTGAGCAAGAGGAATAGATACATTCCAGGTTTTTTCAAATTTCCAATAGTCACCCTCTGAATTAATGCCTGTAGCAGCAAAAAGGTGCGTTGGAACGCCATCTTGTATCAACAGCTGAGGTCGTTCAAATGCTGCCATCTCCAGGGTGTCCCCGTTGGCCCAGACCACATTGCGGGTATAGGCAAGCGGGTGCTCTTCAACATTCCATTCTGTTCCGTTTTCAGACCAGGCGTGCAATCCAGCTCCCCTTTGACCTGTAATCTGGCCCGTCATGTCTTTCGCAATAAGTTCATACCGATTTCCCGACCACCACACGTAGGGATCTTCTACATGTTTACTGCTCCGCCTGTCGGTGTCTTCGGGATTATCCCATTCCAGGATCGGCTCGTTACCTATTTGGGTATAAGGGCCTTCAAAATGATTAGCTTCGGCTGCTCCCAGCTTTAACAATCCCTGCATATCCCTTGTAGATTTATATATGAGTAGCACTGAGCTGTCTTTTCTAACTACAGGAGCAGGATTATTGGTGAATAAGGCATCCCATTCGCCGGGCCTGGGTTTCAGGATGGGTTTATCTTTTCTCTGCCACGGTCCCCAGGGCGACGACGCCGTAGCCAGCCCTATCCGCTGGCTCGAACGTGCTTCAACGATCTGTTCCTGTGTCAACGCCGAATCCGGGGGAACAAAATCGTAGATCATACCGATATAGTAGAGCAGGTAGGTGTCTCCGATTTTGTGAATGGTGGGATTGTGCGTGGTCATGCCGTCCCAGTACTCGCTACCTCTTCGTTCAAAAACCACCTCCTGGAATTCATATGGTCCTTCCGGGGTTCGGGAAGTGGCATGTACAATTTCCGAATGGGTCATCCAGTTTGGAGCAAACGGTACGGACTTGGGCCAGCGAGAGGCGTAACCGTGGTACAGGCTGTCCCCTTTAATCACCGACATCCCCCAGACCCAGTACCCCTCCATCTCAAATCCGCCATTCACGGGGGCCGGTTGTAATCGTTCGATAAAACGCGAATTATGATGCGTACCATTGGAATCGGAGGTTTTGCAACTCCACGAATAAAAAACCAGTGCCGCAAATACCGTGATTAAAAGAGGTCGCATTCGGATCCTTCTTTCTATATTCAACTATTATCCCTACTTGTAGGAGGTACCGCCTTTTTCTGGCAACGCATCCTTTTTTATTCAGTAATTAACGTCAGCTCGAGTTAAGAAATATTGGGCATACAGCGTATATGGACGTTGGAGACCCTATTGGTAATGTTCATTTTTTCATCGATGAAAAAACGAACCAAAAAAATCGCCGGCTGGTGAAATTTTTGTCGCGTTCTCTCCACCGCAGCTAATACCATTTAACTCGATCCGCTGAAAAACGCGGATCTCAAACAGAAATGGTTTCTTTACGCTCCGGCTCCGGTCACTGTACCAACAAAAATTTCAAAGGCCGTTAGAAACATCTTCTCGTACTTACTTTTATTACATTCCTTATCCTGAGTTCTGCTTAATTAGTTTGTTCTGCACTAAACTGATTACTTACGAAAGGGAGCAAGTTACCCAACATACTTATCTGGCATATCACCATTACAGTTATCCATCTTTGCGATACACCGATAAGACATGCCGATCAGTGATACTCCCTGTACATCGCATCTTAAAGCGTTACTTCTGGTAGCCATGATTGCAAAAACCTGCCCGGCGGGAGATCAATACCGTAATCGTTCAACGGTATCCAGTCCGTCAGTTTCCCGATTTACCCTGAGTTCTATAACCGAGCCACCCGGGTCAGGTAACTGATCCGGCAGCGTAAGCTGTACCTCTTCTTTCAGCGTCCGCATTTTTATTTCATCACTGATGTTCAAAAAACGAGCACTGAGTACGTCTACTCCGTCTGGCAGCGGCAGATTCCATTCCCGTCCCGGATGCTGAAGCAGATGTAAAAATATCCTGTCATCTTTCCGCGTACTCACCATTGTTTCGGTCGGCAGATACGGGCCGCCACGGGTGCCGTATATCGCTTCGGCGTTCCGATTCACCCACTGGCCAAGGACCCTCAGCGAGTCAATTTGCCGCTGCTCGATTCTCCCGTCCAGCATGGGGCCGACATTCAACAGTAAGTTTCCATCCCCACCTACTGTTTGCAAGAGTATTTCTTTCAACTCCTGCGTGGATTTCAATTTGTCATTGGGGCGCCATGCCCACTGCTGCCCGATGGTGATGCAGGATTCCCACGGGGTACGGGTATTGTAATTTCCAATTTCCTGCTCAGGGGTTCCGAAATCACCGGCATACTTGTCAGAAATCGTCATTCCAGCCATTCCCTGTCGCCCCTTGTCCACCCGGTTGTTAATGAGGATATCAGGGTTCAGTTTTTTCACGTAGGCGTACAGATCCATACCCATCTGGTGAGTCCAGGGCTCTTCCCATTCTCCATCAAACCAGAGCACAGCCGGGTCATACTGTTCGACCAGTTCCCTGAGCTGCTCCTTCATGTAGGAGACATACTCCGCCATCGCTTCCCTTTTTTCGATCTCACTTGCCGACTGGTAAGCTGGCTTCACCGAACGCTGATTCACCGGATAGTCCGGGTGGTACCAGTCCGCAATGGAGTAATAAACACCGAATTCTATTCCCTGCTTTTCACACTCCTCAGACAAGGCTTTCAAGACATCTTTCCCGTAAGGAGTATCCATAATATCGTAGTCGGAGACATTCGAGTCCCAAATGGAAAAGCCATCATGGTGTTTCGAGGTGATAATCAAATATTTCATTCCCGCCTGTTTGGCTGTGCGGACCCACTCTTCGGCATCAAAGAGAACCGGGTTAAATTCTTTGTACAGTTTGTCATATTCGTTGATCGGCACTTCCTCTCCCCTTGACCAGCCGATCTCGGTACCCCTCAGTGTTACCGGTCCCCAGTGTATAAACATTCCGAACCGCATATCCTGCCATGTTTCCAGTGATTCCAGGTCCGTACTCAGGTTTGTATTGGCCTCACCACCCCCGGAGAGCTGGGCCATCGACGGGACACTCGCTAAGCATACGATTACTAGAATCAAGAATTGAAGTTTTTTGGAATTCAACATAATTCAGTGTCTTTTGGATAACATTATTGGTTTTAACATGCATTTCTCACCAAGAAATTGGATCTTATAATAAATGCAACTCCCTGTATATCAGTGCATTACCAGAAATCTGAAATAATCCTCGTGAGAAATGCAGGTTAATCACTCATGGTGAAAGACTTCTTCCATCGTAGCCCACCACTCCCCCTCCTGTCGAGAGTCCAGTGGCACCTGGTAGGAATCGGTAATTTTCCACCATTCCTGCGTTACGGAATCAGCCGCCATTTTTTCCATGTCTCGCTGGTAATTGTCTCCCACATATTCAAAATAACTAAACAGGTAGTACTTCCCATCAATCTGGTGCAGGAAAATGGAGTAGTTTTGAATGTTGCTTTCCGTAAGCTGTTCTAACACCCCGGGCCAGGCATTGGCATGCAGTTTTTTGTACTCCTCAACCTTATCTTCCTTTAATCCGATCACCATTCCAACCCGTTTAACATCGTTAATTTCTTTTGCTACAGTATCCTTTTGAGCCTTTACATCCTGTTTTTGTTTATTATCATCTGAATGATTGCATGACACGACTGAAACCAACAATAATA
Organism: Halalkalibaculum sp. DA384; assembly: GCF_043951955.1. Classification (NCBI taxonomy): domain Bacteria; kingdom Pseudomonadati; phylum Balneolota; class Balneolia; order Balneolales; family Balneolaceae; genus Halalkalibaculum; species Halalkalibaculum sp. DA384. The sequence goes on from NZ_JBINJE010000035.1 coordinate 15,145, forward strand.
GAATCAAATATCTGCCCCGTTTCTTAGTGTCAGTTATTGTTGCTGAAAACCTCATAACATCTTAGCTAATCTAAAGTGAATAAATTATTTAACGTCAGCCAGGAATAAGAAATAATGTTGATACTTTCTATATAGTCATTGGGTACACTGTCGGTCGTGTTCATTTTTTCAACGATGAAAAAACGAACCAAAAAAATCGCCGGCTGGTGAAATTTTTGTCGCGTTTCCTGCGCCGGAGCTAAAACCATTGAACTCGATCCGCTGAAAAACGCGGATCTCAGACAGCAATGGTTTCTTTACGCTCTGGCTGCGGTCACTGTACTGACAAAAATTTCAAAGGCCGGTAGACAACATCTTATCGTACTTATTTTATTACATCCTTAACCCGAGTTCACGTTAATTAGCCTGTCCTCCCTTTATTCAGACATCCAGTAATCGACTTGTGGCCACTTTTCAACGGGAGCATTGCTCTGCGGGTTGCCGGGGGTGCTTCTTCCCTCCCGTATATACCTTGAGAGGATATTTTTAAGATCGGTAACCTTCCCGGGCATGTCTCCGGTCAAATTGTGCAATTCTTTTGGATCTTTTTTCATGTTATATAGTTGATACTTCGGCAAACTTTTGAGACTGTCCTGGCCCACCGGTGAGGTCCATCCACCCGATCCGGGCCATAAAATCAGTTTCCACTCATCTTGCTGGATGGCAAAATTCCCTGAAAAAGAATGATAAACGGTGGCTTCCCGTAACGGTATGTTGTAGTTTTCCCCAAAAAGAACCGGGGTTATGTCGTAGCTGTCCTCGGCCATATTATCCTGCAAACGATAATCCGTTATCTCTGCCACAGTAGCCATAATATCTACGAGGTTGATAATCTCCGAGCTTTCCGTTCCCACTGGTATTTTTCCCGGCCATTTTGCAATAAAAGGTACACGGTGACCACCCTCCCAGATATCCGCCTTGATTCCGCGAAATCCGTCACTTGGATCGTGACCATATTTCCGGATTACAGAATTTAGCTCACCGGCCATATCAGTACCATCTCTGGCCGGTGAGCCATTGTCGCTGGTAAAAATGACCAGGGTATTTTCGTCCAGCCTGTTCCGTTCGAGGGCCTTCATGATCTTACCAACCGACCAATCCACTTCAACCACGTAATCTCCGTAGCCACCCGCGTTGCTTTTACCCCGGAACCGGTCTATGGGTGCAATGGGAGTGTGGGGTGCCGTAAGTGAAAAGTACAGCATAAAAGGATTTACATTGCCGGACTTGGCCACACTATCAATGATTTCAACGCTTTTGTGAGTAATGGCCGGCATAACCTCTTCCAGTTTCCAGTTCGGGACCATCAATCCACTATGACCAAACATGGAGTCCGGTTTTTCCACGGTGGGTACTTTTACCACTCTATCATTCTCAATAAATGTGTAGGGTGGGAAATTCGGGACATCATCGCCAAAATAATAATCGAAACCGTGATCGATCGGTCCACCGTTAATAGGTTTTTGGTAATCCACATTTTGACCTGCCTTCTCTTTTGCACTATTGCCATCTTTAGTTGGCCAGTTCCATCCCAAATGCCATTTCCCGACTGCAGCAGTAAAATATCCTGCATTTTGTAGCATTTCGGGTAATGTTAACCTGCTCGGTTCTATGAGCGGGGGATCCCAGGGCCAGAGAACTTGCTCTTTCAAAGTCGTTCTCCAGGCATAACGACCGGTCAGCAGGCTGTAACGCGTGGGGGTGCAGACAGAGGAAGGAGAATGAGCCTTGGTAAACCGCATTCCTTCAGCGGCAAGTTTATCTATATTCGAGGTATGGATTTGTGATGTTTCATTATAGGAAGACAGGTCGCCGGTTCCCATATCGTCCGCTAATATTACAATGATATTCGGGTTTTGCCGGCTTTGTGAGAAAAGATCAAGACTGAAACAAGAGTGTAAAAGAAAAAGTAAAATTACTATTCGTTTCATTTGTCGTGGTATATTTCTCAGATCAAAACGGCTCCATTTCTATTAATCAGTTTTTGCATATTTTTCACTTACAGGTCCATCCAGTCTAGTTGATCCCACCTTTCCGGACCATCATTGTTTTGAGGAGTACCCGGTGTACTTCTGCCCTCTTCTATATATTTTTCCAGCAAGGATTTAAGTTCCTTTACCTTGTCAGGATACATATGGACAAGATTAAAGTTCTCGGCGGGATCTTTTTCCAGGTTGTACAGCTGGAAGGAAGGCAGTCCCCGCAGGTCTTCTTCAGTATTTGGATAACTCCATCCGCCGGAGCCCGGCCACAAGATAAGCTTCCATTCTTCTTTAATAATCGCAAAGCGTCCGTCAATAGAATGAAGTACGGTCGCCTCTCGCAACGGTTTTTCGTATGCTTGCTGTTTCAGGACAGGTAAAAAGCTGTAGCTGTCTTCGGCGGCATCATCCGGCAGGTTTGTCCCCGTCAAATCTGCAAACGTAGCCATGAAATCGGCTGTACTTATGGTTTCATCCGAGATAAACGAACCATCGATTCCATCCGGCCAGCTTACAAGAAATGGAACCCTTAATCCAGCTTCATAAATATCAGCCTTATGTCCCCTGTAGATATAACTCGGGTCGTGGCCCGCCTGTTGGAGTTCCTCGAAATCAGCGCGGGGCGACGCACCGTTATCACTGGTGAAAACGAGTATGGTATCGTCAAAAATGCCGTTAGCCTCCAGCGCTTCAATCACTTGGCCTACCACCCCGTCCACCTGTTGGACAAAGTCCCCATACAGGTTGGAATTACTTTTGCCGATATACTCGGTAGTCGGAAGAATGGGCGTATGCGGGGCGGGCAATGCATAATACAGGAAAAAGGGTTCATCGGCTGCCGCCTGTCTGTTAATGTACTCGACCGACTTCGTGGTCAAATGGGGCAGCACATCTGTATGACTAAAATCAGATCCGGTCAACCCCTTTCTCCAAAAGCCCTTGTGGTCGTAGTTGACTGTTGTATCGGTGGGAATCGTCGTAGGCTGATTATTTTCAACATAGATATAAGGGGGCATATCCAGGGAAGCCGGGATAGCATAGGAGTAGCCAAACCCACGGTCATTCGGCCCATTCTTGATGGGTTGACTGAAGTCAACTTCGGGACGAATGTTGGGATTATCCAGGTTTTCGGGCTCTTCTCCCGCAAAATGCCAGTCCCACCCCAAATGCCATTTGCCTACAAACGCCGTTTCATAATTCTTTGCCTGCAGCATATCGGCAACGGTCATTCTATCATTTGAGATCAAGGGACCGGAATACCCCCAGGTCACGCCGTTTTTCAGGGTCGATCTCCAGTTATATCGTCCCGTGAGGAGCCCGTATCGCGTAGGCGTACACACCGCCGAGGTCGTATGTGCACTTGTAAAGGCAATCCCGGTATTTCCCAGACGGTCCATATTCGGAGTTTCAAAAGCTGCATTTTCATTATAAAAGGAGACATCTCCATAGCCAAGATCATCGGCCAGAATAACTATAATGTTGGGGCTGTCCTGTGCCTGGGCATAGCTGATAAACGAAAGGAATAAAATGCCTACAAATAAAAGTCTGCCTGTGTTTTTCATGGTGTAATCATATTGTTTAATAAATAATTTCATCATCCAAGCTTCTTTCCCAAGATTCTAACTCATCTTTTAATTGACTGAATATTTCCTGGTTATTTTCCCTTACATTTTTTGACTCATCAATACCTTTTGAAAGGTTGTAAAGCTCTTCACTGTCTTCATTAATTACAATTTTCCAGTCACCTTTTCTCGCGGCTTTACCCTCGCGAAATCGCCAGAAGACAGTGCGTTCATTCCATTCGTACTCACCTTCACTTCCATTTACCAGTGGGGCAAAACTCCTTCCAGTTACATCCGTTTTACTCTCAATATCAATATTAATTATTTCCGCAAGGGTCGGCAATATGTCCATAGTTAAAATCAAGTCATCAGATTCGCCCGGTTCAACTACGCCGTGCCAGTACAAGGCTGCCGGAACCCTGTGTCCCCCTTCATATACCTGGCCTTTGGTTCCTCTAAACGGGTGATTTGAACCCACATTCCCGGTTGCCCCATTATCCGACAAGAAAAGAATAAGTGTTTGATCCAATAGTTCCTTTTCCCTTAAAAAGGAGATTACACGTCCGATATTCTGATCCAGTGATTCTATCATTTCTACATAAGCCCCTTTGATATCCTGTCTGCTTCCAAGAACGGGAAATTCCCCATGTGCTGTTCGGTCAGCCGGATCATCCGGACCCTGGTAAGGATAATGTGGGGCCCCGTGAGCCAGGTACAGAAAGAAGCGTTCGTTTTGGTACTTTTCTAAAAAACTGAGGCCGTGATCCGTAATTAAATCGGTTAGGTACCCCTCTTCCGGGGCAAGTTCTTTTTGCCGCCACCAATCGGGATATCCTTCCTGATCAATATGACTCCTATAGTCCACATTTCCACTGACAAATCCTCTGAAATAATCAAATCCCTGAACAATGGGTCCGAATTCGGGCTGATATCCCAAGTGCCACTTTCCAAAAATACCCGATGTGTAACCGGCCTCACCAAAAAGTTCGGCAAGGGTATATTTATCGGGACTCATACCGGTGTCCCGGTGATTCGCAGCGGTTACCACTCCCTCAACCCCGGCCTCCTGGGGATACAAACCAGTCATGAGCGAAGCACGGGTAGGACTGCATACGACTCCATTGCTGTGGAAATCCGTAAACTTTAAACCACCCGCCGTCAAGCTGTCGATTACCGGAGTTTCAATTGAACCGTCCCCGCCAAAAGACTTCAAATCGCCATAGCCCATATCATCAGCCATGACAATAATGACATTCGGTCGATCCCGGTTACTCCGATGATCTGCGTTGTCTGATGAGGTACAACTTCCCCACAAGGCTATTATAAGTATAAGCAGATACAGTTTTCTTATAAAAGTCAGGACCATTAGTATCCCGGATTTTGTTCACCCAGGTTTGCATTATTAATGAACTCGGTAGAAGGTAACGGATAGAGATGATAGGGCTGTCCGGTGATCGGGTGCGAAATAAATTTTTCTGATTCGATCGTGACTCCGGTTTTAGCTATCTGCTCTTCCAGGATAGCCCATCGGTTCAGGTCAAAATACCTTTTGTTTTCAAAGGCAAATTCAACTCGTCTTTCCTGTCGTATTGCTGTACGCATGGCATCCTGGTCTCCACTCACTGAAGACTCCAGATCATCCAATCCCGCCCGATTTCTAACCCGGTTTACATAGTCTTCTGCGTCCGTATTACCAGCGCCCAGTTCATTCAGGGCTTCCGCGGCAATTAACAACACTTCAGAATAACGATATACCGGAAAATTATATGGACTTTGTCCAGGTTGAAAAGCACCACCATCATAGTACTTATTGAAATGATACATACTACCGTCAGGTTTACTCGGGTCAAGGAAATTCGGTAGTCCGTAACTGTCAAGGGTTACGTCAAATCTTTCATCACCGTTTTCAAATGCTTGAACAAGGGCATCATCACTGGTGGTTGAGTTTCCGAAATCATTATTCACATCTGTTGGAAGAGTACCGGAACCGCCCCCGAGTGCTTCCGGTTTCAAAAAGTTCCAGTTGGCTCCCAATGCACCGGATGCCGAAGAAAACTGTGCTTCAAATATAGATTCTGAGCCATTTTCAGCATTCCCGTAGAAGTTATTTTCATAATCGTCATGTAAACTGTATACACCGGAATCTATGACTTCCTGAGCCAGTGACGCTGCATCGCTCCATTCCCCTAACTCCAAATGAATAGAGGCCATAAGCGTCTTGGCAGCCCCAAGAGTTGCCATACCAGCTTCAAACGAGTCAGAGCCACTGTAGGATTCAGGCAGGAGATTGATAGCCTCTGAAAGGTCCGTTTTAATTCTGTCATAGACATCCTCTATTGAAGCTCTGGGTTGCTCAGCATCTTCTCGCAGAACAACATCATCTACAATTAACGGAACCCCACCATATAATCTGACCAGGTTAAAGTAATAGAGAGCCCGCAAGAATTTTACCTGCCCTTCAATCAGATTTTCGGTTTCTCCTGTGATCACCTCGGTGGAACCAAGTTCAGACAATATCTTATTACACCTGCTAATTCCAGTATAATGATTGTCCCACCAGCTGGTAGCCTCCGATTTAGTTGGAGTATAGGAATACAATTGTTCCTCTGTCTCTCTCCTCCATGTCCACCCGTCATCACTTGCTTTTGCCAGAGGTTGTACTAATCCCCCCAAATCATAAATTGAATTTAACGGTTCATAGGCTCCATTAAGCGCTAGTAAGAATCCTTGTTCATTGGTGAAGAGGTTATCCTGCGAAAGTTGCCCCTTTAATTCTGGAGTGAGTACTTCATCCCCACATCCGGTACTCATTACAATCAAGCACGCAACAAGAATAGCATTAAATATTTGATTTTTCATTGTCATAATATTTGAAATTGTAAAATAGTGCTAGATAATTTAGAAACTCAGTTCAACACCCAGGGTGTAAATTCTGGACAGTGGAAACGGCGTCATATCCTGCCCGGCAGAGATTAAGCTGTCGTATGTGTTAGCTTCAGGATCATATCCAGAATACTCTGTTATTGTAACTAAATTCCGCCCGGTTACAATGATCCGTGCCCGTGTTGATGAGCCAAGATTCAGTGCATTCATGGTCCTCTCAGGAAAGTCGAAAGAAAGGGTTACATCACTTAACCTTATATACGAAGCATCTTCAAGAAAACGAGTTGAAACGGCTGTTGCCAAGTCCTGGGTTCTGGCAGCATCTCCACCCTGAGCCGGACGTGGAATTTTATTACTGGGATTTTCGGGCGTCCAGAAATCGGCAACTTCTGCCAGGTTCTGTACAAAAGGTACACTACGTGCAAACAAATTCCTTGTACCATTAAATAATTTGTGGCCTCCGGCATAACTTAAAGAAGCAGACAAACTTAGTCCTTGATACTGAAAGGTGTTTGTCATACCACCAAAATATTTGGGCTGAGGTGAACCGGCAAAAATTCTGTCGCCGTTATCAAGCCGACCATTGCCGTTGTGGTCAACATATTTTACATCTCCAGGGACTGCATCCGCAAATGCATCTGCTTCCTCTTCTTCCCCTAATTGCCAGATACCATCAAATTCCCACATGTAGAAGGCCCCGACAGGTTGCCCGGCCTTTGTTAAATTTACGATATCATTTGGTAGCGGAACTGCTTGTCCGGGTACTTCCAATGGTTCCCCAATGGCATTGGTACCAATATCAAGCACTTCATTTTTATTGTAGGTAAAGTTCAGATTGGTAGTCCATGAAAATTCCCCTATTAAATTTCTGGTAATAGTGGAGAACTCAATACCCCTGTTCAATACAGAACCAAGATTTACAGTTGGGTTCTGACTTACACCCGCCGTTAATGGTATTGGTGACTGAATAAGTAAGTCTCTTGATTTTCTGTCATAAAAATCCAGGGTGAAATTTACCCTGTCATCATACAATCCCAGCTCAATCCCCACATCGAATTGCTCACTGGCCTCCCACTGCAAATTGGGATTACCTAAATTAATGGCAGCACCTCCCAAGGATTGCTGGTCGCCCCAGACATAATTGGCAGAACCTACCCTTGTTAAGTATTGGAAATCGCCAATGCTTTGGTTACCGGTTAGACCATAACTTATCCGCAACATCAGTTCATTAATAGCAGAATCGTTACTCATAAATTGCTCATTGGAAATTCTCCACCCAACAGAGGCAGATGGGAAAAATCCATAACGATTCTCAGGACCAAATTTCGAAGACCCATCCCTGCGAACAGTTCCTGTCAGCAGATACCGATCATCGTAGTTATAGTTGATTCTAAAGAATTGAGACATCAAGCCAGAACTCACTTCTGATCCACTTGCATTAAACGTGGATTGATTTGAAACCTGGTCCAACTGATTAATCTGCGTGCCTGAAGCACTAATCGAATTTTGTTGAATCTCAAACTGCTGAATACTTCCCCCGATCAATCCTTCAACGCTGTGTTTATCAGAAAATGTGTTGGAATAGCGCAGGGTAACATCACCTACAGCATTTATTTCTCTTACATTTCCCTCGTTTACACTCCCTTCAGTTCGCTGGTTAGTGCCCCTTCTAAAGACTGGTAGGAATGAATAATTCCCTCCTCTCACAATATCTCCACCACCACTTCCCGTTAAGGTGAGATGGTCCGTCAAATCAAAATCAATTTTAAAGTTTGCCAGCATTCGCGTTGAGTTTCTCGTGCGCGTCTCTTCCAAACGTCTTGCTACAGGATTTGTATTATTCCCAAAAAACGGCGGGCCACTTTCTGGTCCAATAAAATTCCCCTCATCATCTTTATAAGGAGCATAGGAATGCGTAAAAATGGCCTGACGCAATGTTCCACTACCGCCAAAGTAGGTACCACTTTGTGCATCAGTAACATTCTGTTCCTGCTGACTACCTGACACTCTTGCAGTGATATCCAATCTGTCGTTAAAAGAATGATTTAAATTAGCACGTACCGAATACCTGTTTATATCTGTATTCAATAAGACCCCTTCCCTGTCAAGAAAAGTACCAGATACTGAATAAGTTGTAGATTCATTTCCGCCACTCAAACTAACATTGTGTTCATGCCGCAATGCAGTTCTGGTAATTAATTCCTGCCAATCATTGTCTACTTTCCAAACATCTAAACTGGGATCATCAAATACATCAGTAGGTAAACCAGAATTTTTAAAGGCTTCAACAAATAGTTGTCGCTGTTGCTCAGTACTTAACTGATCGAGTGTTTTGGTAATCTTTTCAAACCCCACATTCGAGCGAAATGTCAAATTAGTGGTGCCCGGAACGCCCGATTTAGTTGTAATCAGCACAACACCATTCGCAGCTCGTGCACCGTAGATAGCAGTAGCAGAGGCATCTTTTAGAATCTCAATAGATTCTATATCATTTTGATTTATTGTGGACAAATCACCACTAAATAATGGAACATCATCTACAACATACAACGGATTTGAGTCGCCGGTGACTGAACCAACCCCTCTTATTGAAACCTCAAAATCTCCATCGAGTGCACCACCACTCTGTCGAACAAAGACCCCACTGGCTTGTCCCTGGAGTGCACCTTCAAGAGAAGAAACAGATTTGTATTCCAAACCTTCGGTTTGAACAGATGAGATTGAGCCGGTAACATCTGATCTTCTCTGCGTGCCATACCCAACTACAACAAGTTCATCACCTGATACAGCTTGCGTTTGTAATGCCACTTCTATACTGGACCTTCCATTAATTGGAATCTCCTGCGTTTGATACCCGATAAAGGAGAATACCAGCGTATCCTGCAGGGACGGCACATTCAGCTCATATTCTCCTTCACTATCAGTGGAAGTACCTGTTGTCGTCCCCTTCACCACCACATTTACTCCCGGAAGTGGTTCTCCACTAGTTGCATCGGTTACCGCTCCGGTAACCATTTCCAACAAAACCTCCTGCTCTTTCGCTGTTTCCTGGACATGCATTTTCATTAGGACAAGCTGTTTACCTGCAGAAATGGCAAAACGCAATCCCGTCCCCTCCAGCGTTCTCCACAGTGCTTTTTCAACGGTCCCCTGGTTCACATTCAGATTCACCTTCTGTTCTTTCGTGCCCAGCAGCTTGCTGTTGTACACCATCTCGAGCCCCGCTTTTTCAGCAACGGTGCTTAATGCTTCAAGCAGTGGTTTATTTTCAAACTCTACAGAGATAATTTTGTTCAATACCGCTGAATTGAACACATTCTGGTCGACCTCCATGTTGTGGTACAGGTCATCAATATTTTCAAGTGTCGCTATTTTACTGTCCTGGCCAACAACTGCAGTAGAGCTTAAACAAAGCAGCATGCCCAGTAAAAAAATACTTCCTATCCACCTTGTGATTGTATTCTGTATGTATGCTCCCATAACTACATTCCCGTTGTTTTTTGGTGTTAAATTGCCCGTTATCTTTTGAATTTTATTTCGCTTTGAAAGTGATCGTTCTGCCATCCTGCGTATAGTGAAGTTCCAGTGACAATGCGATTGAATTTAGTACGCTTGACATAGACACATCTTTAAATGTACCCGTTAACTGCCGCTTTTCATCTGAAATACCCTCATCAAACAGCACCTCAACGTCGTACCAACGCTCGAGCTTCTTTTCCACCTCGCCAAGCGGAGCATCACGGAAAGTGAGTATTCCCCTGCTCCAATCGGTATACATGCTCACATCAGGGATATTTGAGGCAAGAATCTCCCCGTTCTTGTTAATCATCCCTTTTTGGTTTCTTGTCAATTGAACCTCGGGCGCTCGCAAATCGTCGTCCGAACCGAGAGCCACTTTTCCTTCGGCCACTACAACCTGAACTTCTTCGTCCCCGCTGTAGGCCGTTATATTAAATTTGGTTCCCAATACGTGTGTTACTGAATTGGCAGTAAACACCACAAAGGGTCGGTTTTGATCGGATACGACCTCAAAAAAGGCCTCTCCGTGTAACCGGACCACCCTCTCATTCTTCATATAATCATGAGGGACCGTCAATTTGCTTTCTGCGTTGAGGTGAATTCGGGTTCCGTCGGAAAGCCGCACCATCGTTCGCTGCCCTTTTTCAGTAGTGATTTCCTGGCTTACCAATTCTTGCTGAGGGAGTTCGGGAGGGAATGGACCACTGTTATAAAACAGCAACGCTACCAGCAACACTGCGGCAACCGTACCCACATATGCAAGCACCCTCGACCGCCGTCCGGCACGATTCTCCCGTAAATAATGCCTGTTGACCTGACCGGTACCAGGCACCCCATTGTCACTGACGGCACTTTCCCGGTCCAGAATATGCTCCCGCCTGAAAGCATCCCAGGCTTTGCCGGAATCGACATCAATATTTTTGCCGGGCGAAACCCTCCAAATTTGTTCCATTTCTTTCATGATCTTCTTGTTTTCAGAGGAAGCGTTCAGCCATTCTTTGACAAGCTCTTCCTCCCTGACCGAACATCTGTTGGATATATATTTCTGCAGTAACTCTTTATTCATCATGCTTCAATTATTCCTTTGAATCTATTATTAACACGACCTCAGCAGCCTGTACCCTGTAAAATTTTTGATTTTTTTTGAAAAACATGCTGAAATGCCGGGACAAGACTTAAAACATTGAAGACACAGCTCTACTCAGAACCGGTAGAACGAATCGGAAAAATTTTGGCCATGGTGTTATCGCTTACCTGGCTTGGAACATTATCACGGAGTTGCTCCCTCAGAATATCCAGTGCGCGACTTATCTGAGATTCCACCGTCTTTACTGATATATCCATCACATCCGCAATCTCGCTATAAGTCAACCCGTCCTCCCTGTGCAGTATATACGCCTGTTGCGCCCTCGTGGGCAGACTTTTTATCGCTTGCCGAACGGCCTTTACAAAGGCTTTGTCTTCCTGGGCAACCTGCTCCTGTGTTGAAAACCGCTCGTGTTGCAGCCTGTGATTTTCCTGATGGTTTCTAACAACTTTTTGGTGGTCTAAATAGTCAAGAGCCTTGTTTTTTACAGCCTGGTAAAGATAGACCCGTAAAGAGCGGCTGGAATCCAGGGTTTCCCTAAGTTGCCACAAGTCGGCAAAGACTTCCTGGACCAGATCTTCGGATATCGCCTTTGATTTGGTATATCTCCAGCAAAAATTGCAGAGCGGCTCATAATATGCTAAAAACACCTTTTTGAAGGCCCACTCTCTACCATTTGCAATGCCTTTTACAAATGCTGCCTCGGTCATTTGCTCATCACTCATATTGATCCCTTCATATCTAATTTTCAAGACCAGTACTGCCTAATCCCCATGCGTTAGATAACTCATCAAACAGAATTTAACCGATAACCATCCCCTGTATGGTTAAACGCTGTATTTATAAAACGGGCGACTTCTGCTGTACCCTGTAATATTTTTCCAATTTACTGAATTTCTTCTTTTAGCCTGGATAATCACCAGGAAATTTAATTTAAGCTTAATTCGGGATAAACATATAAAAAACATTGATATAAGGTCTCTCTTAAGGCGAGAACCAGAATCCGAAGTTTTCGGATTGGGGAAGGTGGGGTTCACCATTCGCTCAGCGATTGGTAAGAATACTCCTCAGGTCGACTTCAGGGAAAGAGGTGTTCATATTTTGGTGACCAAAAACGCAAAAGTAAAGATGATTAAGCAGCCTCAATATGACAAAAGAGACTATTCTTCACAATAGAGGTGTTCCTTTTGGCTTGACCCAAAAGGAACCAAAAACTCAAGGCGGCGAATGGGGCACCCGCTCCGGCCGCAGCAGGCGTGGAGAGATAGAGAACAATGCCCTTTCTAAAACCCCCGGGGTTCCGAACAAGGCCTTGATCCCAAACCTGCGAGGTTTCCCTTCCAGGAAAGGCAATGGCTTTGATAGGATGCGTCCCTTCCGGAGTACAAACCTCGCAGGTTTCGAGCCGAGCTGATCATCAGACAAGGTATACCGGCAGGATCTCCGCGCCCCATTCAAGGCCGGAAAGGGCAGGGTAGCAATTTTTAGCTCATGCTCCCTCGTCAGACAGCACTTCTTCCGGTATCGGAACAATTGCTTGACACGTTCAAACGATCTCCCCTTCGAAATTCATCATTTCTAATTCTTCATTTTTCATTCCTCACTGAACACCCCCCTGCATCCCCTTCGAACATCATTTACCGCTTTTCAATCATAACTGCCACAAGGGGGAAAGCCCCGCGTTCTCCGTTTCTGCCCCTTCAAAATTCATCATTCATAATTCCCATCTCCAGCGGATTTTTCGTTTTCTCATCGATGAAAAAATGAACAAGAAAAAACTGATTAGGAAGCCCCAATAAGAAAAAAGGCTATTATCTACAATTGAAGTCTTCCTGAGGCTGTCCAAAAAGTCTCGACAGATGGTTGCATTCATTAATAATTTAGGTTTGTGGAAGAAATGGAAGATCAATCCTCCTGTCCTGCTTCTCCAAGAGGAACTCAATGATGAAAAAACAGCTCTTCATATATGGAATGAGCGACCATAAAATCCCTCTTGAAGAAGAGGGATTTAGGGAGATTGACCACGCCTTAATTATTTAAGTGGCGTTCCCCCTTATTGGACTTTTTGGACAGCCTCAGGAACCCAAAAAAGGAGGTGATCCTGACCGCAATAGTGCGAAGCAAAATGGAACGACGGGCTCCCCTTACCTCCCTGTAAATGTACTTCCAGTGCCTTTTGCCTCGGTCTTCTGAAATTGCAGCCTGAACTGGGTGCCATTTTGTTTGGAAAGGCTGACTTCTCCTTCGAGCTGTTCCTTTAGTAACTTTATCAGCGTTAGGCCGATGGTTGACAACTCTTTTTGCATTACATTATCAGGGATGCCTACTCCGTTATCTGTGATCTCGACCACTACACTCCCCTCTTCTTCATAGAGATGAACGTCTATTTTTCCTTCATTTTGGTGCTCAAACGCATGTTTATAGGCATTGGTAAATACCTCGTTAACCATAAGGGCACACGGTATCGCCTGGTTAATATTCATCGGAATCTGCTCAACCTGCAGATTCACATCAATCTGTTTTTCAGGATCGTAGACTTCCGAAATATTGTATAGCAGCTCCTCTATATTTTTTCCAAAGTTCAAATGCGACAGACTCTCCGAGCCGTATAACAGCTCATGAATGGTGGCAATGGTTTGAATACGTTGCTGAGCTACCCTGAGTGAATCCTGAAGCTCGCTGTCGGTGGAATCCATCGCCTGCAGTTCCATCATACTGGTGACAATGGCAAGGTTATTCTTCACACGATGGTGAATCTCGGCCAAAAGCGTTTCCTTTTCTTGCAGCGATTCTTTCAGCTGCTGCTGGTAGGCGACCTGTTCACTAAAGTCCATCGCTTCAATAAAAATACCGTAGACCTCTCCAGCTTCATCAAACAGCGGAGCAAACAAAAGGTTAAAGATGTATTGTTGCTTTGATCCCTCCCTTTCCTTGTCAATCTGTACAGGATCCCCATATCCCAAATAAGGCTCACCGGTTCGATAAACCTCTTCCAACAGGTCTACATAGCCCTGTTCCCTGAGTTCTGGAACTACATCGGCAATACGCTTCCCAAGGATCTCCTCCTGGCCTACTACTTGCCGATAGGCTTTATTAGCGATAACATAGCGCAGTTCGGGACCTTCCAACAAGCATTTGGGGGAGGGTGCTTCTTCAAACATCTCTTTTAGCTTGTCCCGATCGGCTTCCGCTTTCATTCGTTCGGCGTGCTCCTCCCGCAGCAGAGAACTTAACTGCTTTTCAAGCTCTTTCTGCTTTGTAATATCCAGGCCGGTTCCAATAATAAACGTCTGATTGTTTTGCTCAAGTCGCTCGGCATTAAACCGATACACCGCCGTATTGCCACCGGCGATGTTCAGCGTCAACTCAAATGTGCTGTATCCTTCATCCAGCACGTTGCGTATCTGGACCGGCACCTGCTCTTTATCATCCTCATAAACAAATTCCACTGCCGGGCGTCCGGTAAGCTCTTCCATCGGTAATCCGAACACTTCGGTAGAATGATTATTGCATCGTACTACCACGCCCGCCTCATCCAGCATAAAAAAGACCCCGGGCAGGCTACTCAGCACGACGTCGGTAAACTCTTTTTCCTGGCGCAGGGCCTTTTCCTGTTGTTTGCGGTCGCTGACATCCCGAAAGAGTAAACTGGTCCGTTTTTCACCGGCATAATTTTTAAACACCGATGAGGTCAGCTCAACCGGTATTTTTCGGCCTGATTTGTGGATAAAATTCAGTTCTCCCGAAAATTTTCCCGTTTGGGAGCGCTGTTTCAAGGCTTTCTCTAATTTTTCATCTTTGACAACAATCTCATCTCTGCCCCGCTCTTGTATTTCCTGCTCTAACATCCCCAGAATTTCGCACGCCGCCGGATTGGCCTGCAGGATTTTCCCATTTGGATTTGTGAGCATAATTCCATCCAGGCTGTGCCTGAACAACATTTCATTACTCAGCCGGACGTTCATCTCACCAGTGAGATCTTTGTACATGACCAGCTGGCAGGTCCCATCCTCCCCTGCAAGCGTCACCGGATTTCTGATGACCCGGGCGTAGACAAATTCACCGCTCTTTTTTTGATGCCTCCAAATCCCCTCATCGCCCACCTGCTCGTTATCTATTTGAGACAGGTATTTCTTCAACTTTGGCACCTCTTCCCCGGGACGTAAATCAAACAACGTGAAGGACAGCATCTCCTCCCTCGAATACCCGTACACGTCAATCATCGCCTGGTTCACCTCCTTTATGGAATAATCCGCTGGGTCATAGATCCACATCGGGATGGGACTCTCATGGAAAAACTGGTCAAAATTTTTCAACTCCATATATACTCACTCCTTACAATAGCCGAAACAGTACGTGAAAATGCAGAAACTGGGTGTAACAGCGGTTTTGCAGAGACCTCTATCAATATTTCTCATCAAGGTAAGAAAAACAACATGAAAACATGTGTATAATTCATTTCAACATATTTCCCGGTTGTCAATGTATTGTGACCATCCAAAGCGTTAGCAAAAGAAAATTATCGAAGGAGACCGTGACAGGGAGTGATTATCCGTTAATTGTTTGACAAACAACGAATTCCTAATAACCGATCCCCGGCGGCGGCTTTTTTAGGTTCGTTTTTGAACCGTACAAAAATGAACAGGGAAGGAGGATAACGAAGTCTTAATGTGAAACAGGAGACTATTTTCCCCAACTCGCAGAGACGCGACATATTGCGTATCTACTGGATCTTGCTTCGACTTCCGCGCCCCATTCAAGGCCGGGAAAGACCAGTTGTATATTTTGTTGCCCCGCCCCTCGTCAAACAGAACTTCTTCCGGTAGGGACATGATGCTATAACTCGTTCATGCTACCATCTCACAAAAATCCCGTCGTTAAAAATTCGTTATTCGTGATTCTACATTCGTAATTCCCGGGATCTCCCAAATATACGATCGATTGGGTTCCCTGCCTTTACAAAAATGCTCTTACCCACAGCAAGAACTGCGAGATCTCTATTCTTGTACGTTAGCTAATGTTGGCCTGAAGGTGAAGAACTGAACCAGTGCTGTTTTAACCGTTGGCAGGCCCTCAGCAGCGCGTTCGATATTTGTGCGCATGTTGAGCGCCATCTTGCGCATGGCATTTTCGGTCCATGAACGGGGAACCAGAAATTCATTTAGAACTTCGTCCACCCAAATACCCATCAGGTCTGGTGGTATGGTCGTTAGATCTTGTATGAGGTAGGGCTCCTGGATTCCGGTTGAATTCGTTAACGGTTTTAAGGAAGAGACAAAATAAACAGCTTCTCTGTGCCGGTATTCTCGGGGTAGCGTATTGATGATTACTTTAGAGCGGGTATAATTGTATTTGGCCAGGACTGAGTCTGAATCTGTCGGATAGGCAGGCATCTCCACAACCGGGAGATACAGTACATTCAGGGAATCCCTGGGATAGTATTTTTCAAAATCCTCTATGGGACTAAAACTTAAAAACTTGTCTACCAGGGCGTTATAGCGATCATAGGTATTTTCATTCGGAGGCTGGGAAAACAGAATGTATGAATACATTCCATAGGACTCTTCCACCTCATCATCTACCAAAAAATCTCGCCCGGTTTCTGCAATTTCTCCCATATTAGCCTGCTCTTGATAGGAACCGCATGCGTACAGACCGGTAATCAGTACCACTCCCAGGATGATATATAAAAACCTGTGCAGATCGCCTCTTTTACTTTTCGACTTCTGGTTGTTCATGTTTATCCCTCTTTTTAAATAAACTGTAAATCCAGGTTAGAATTGAAAGACCACCAACGACGATAAATGTTTCAACAGCATCGAGTGGCTGTGATGGGTAGAGTATGTAAAAAGCCACCCAAATAATGACTGTACCAGCGAATATGAATCCCACCTTTTTGCCCATGAACTGCTTTGGTTAAAACATTGTATAAATTGTAGTACGGCGAGAAAAACTTATTATCTATAAAGCTAATAAAAACAATTTCTTATAACCAGAAAACAGCAAATTATTTTTAAGTGCAGCCGGCTGCGCTATTTGCGTATCAAACGCAATATTTTTCGGACCATGTGAGGGAAGGAATCTGAAATACCAGTAGAACCGGGCTTTGAAAAATAAAAGGTAATCTAAGCTCCACGGCAACTCTGTCTGCACCTGGTACTGGTTCGGAGAACCTCTGTATTGTAGATTTTGGTTTCCGGATCACTTTCCTTTTCCGCTGTCTCCTGCTGAATTTTTATCCGGTACGTGGGTGGAATACGCAAAACAGACAAGACAACAACTGTATTGAAGAAGTAAATAGTTACGTGTTATATCTGACTTCTGTGTTCAACAGGATGTAATGAACCTGTGATAGATGGCTGAAACGGTATTTCAGGTACTAAAACTGCCCTTTTCAACTTGTTTTACAGCCCTTATAACCCATTGTATTTCTAATAGACCCTAATACCGCTGCCACACATGATCAAAGACCTCATTACAGGTCTGTGAAAATAGCTGGCGGTTGTACTTGTCAGGCAGGATGTTGTCCAGCTCTTTTTCGATGGTGACCTTCACGTCGGCGATGCGGCGCTGCTGCTTTTTCCAGTCGGTGACCGTTTTGGATTGATTGAGCTTCTCCAGCAGCTCGGTGATACCATCCTTGATCTGGTCTCTTTCCTTCTTGGTGAGCTCAATCTTTTCATGCTGGGTGACGATATCAAAGACGGCCAGTTGCTCCTCGGAAAGATTTTCTTTGGCGTGGCGCTCGGCTTCCTCATCCAGGTCTTTGACCAGGTTGAACAGCTCCTCCAGCTGGACCTCCACCGAGATGTTGTAATTATTATACTTCTCGATCATCTCCTCATAGCGCTCCTTGAAGTCCATGCGGGTGCGGTTCTGCTCCACCATCTCCTGCACGCGCTGTTCAACAACGGTCTTCATTTTCTGCAGCTCCACCCGCTTGTGCTTCTTCTTGGCAAAGCGCCCTTTAAGTTTCTCAAAATCGACCTTCCCGATGTCAATCAGGTTGCCGTCATCATAGATTTCGTAGGGCTCGCTGACGATCGACTCATCCAGCTTGTCTGTGATTTTCTTTTTGACCTCTGAGATGTCATCGGTTTCCTGCGGACCAATAATCTTGATCCGGTCCTTGATCGCCTTCAGGGCTGCCCGTACCGGCAGGAACTCCTCGGCCTTGGGATCGGGCAGGATCGCTTTGTAGAGGCGGTCCACCACATTGGCATGTTTGATGAACTCCTTCTTTTTCTGGTCGTTGATGAGGACTTCATCCACGGCATCATCGACCTTGTCGCCCAGCTCCTCGTACTCCACGATGGCACGGGCAAACTCTTTCTGGTACTTGGAGGCCTCGAAGCCTTCGGCGTTGATGATCCTTTCAAGGTCCACGCCCTGCTGATCGCAAAACTGTTTGGCTTCTTCCACAGCTTCCCGAAGCTGGTTCACAAGTTCTGATTTATCCTTCACCGGGTTGGTGGCCTCGGGATCGTCCGGCTCGTGGCCGGTGGCGTAGGTGGCCAGGGCTTTCTGCAGGTTGCGGAATACGCCCACGTAATCGACGATCAGGCCGTTGTTCTTTTCGCCGTACACCCGGTTGGCCCGCGCGATGGTCTGCATCAGGGTGTGGTTCTTCATCGGCTTGTCCAGGTAGAGGGTGGACAGGCTCGGGCAGTCGAAGCCGGTGATCCACATGGCACAGACAAAGACCAAGCATAGCTCGTCATCCGGATCTTTGAATTTCTCTTCTAAGTTCTCGTTCTCCTTGCGCTTGCGGTGGGGCCGGATATCCAGCCCCTCCTGCTCAAAGTCCTGGATCTCGTTTTGCGACTTCGAGATCACCACGGCCATGTCGGTCTCCTTAAGGTAGTGGAGGCGTTCCAGCAGCCGGTCCTCCTGCAGGCCGGTGGTTCGTTGTAACTCCCGTTTAACGCGCCGCCGCTCGCGTTCCCACTCCTCCTGCACAAGGTCGTACATCCGGACGGCCGTGTAGCGGTCGATGCAGATCATCATCCCCTTACCCATGTAGCCGCGATCCAGGAAGTGCTGCACCAGGTCTTCGGCGATCGCCTCCAGCCGGTCCTGCCGGGTAATCAGGTGGTATTCCTGGCGGAACTCCCGTTCCAGCTTCTCTTCCTGCTTGTCGTTGAGCATCGCCTCGTCGAGCAGCTCCTCCAACTCTTCGTTGAGGTGCTCGTTGGTGAGCTGCAGCTCGGGGATGCGGTTCTCGTAGTAGAGCGGCACGGTGGCCCCGTCCTCGATCGACTGCTTGAAGTCATAGACGCTGACGTAGTCGCCGAATACCTCGCGGGTCTTCTCGTCCTGCCCCTTGATCAGCGGCGTGCCGGTGAAGCCCAGGAAGGCGGCGTTGGGCAGGGCCTTGCGCATGTTCATCGCCAGTTTGTCGTACTGGGTGCGGTGGGCCTCGTCGGTGATCACGATGATGTCGTCGTCTGTGCTGAGGACCGGGAACTCTTCGTCATCGCGGGTGTGGAACTTGTGGATGAGGGTAAACACGTAGCGATGGTTTTCCCGCAGCAGCTGCTGGAGCTGCTCCTTGCTGTCGGCCCGGATCTCCTGCTCGGGCTCGGTGACCGCCCCGACGGAGGCAAAGTTCTTGTAGATCTGGTCGTCCAGGTCCAGCCGGTCGGTGACAATCACGAATTTCCAGTCGCCGGCCAGCGCCCGCATGATCTTGCGGGTTAGCAGCACCATGGAGTAGCTTTTGCCGCTGCCCTGGGTGTGCCAGAACACGCCGAGCCGCCCCTTGTTTTCTTCAATAGACTTGACCGCCTCGATGGCGTTGTTGACGCCCAGGTACTGGTGGTTGCGGGCCAGCAGCTTCTTGGGGTTGGCCTTCACGTCGTCAAACAGGATAAAATGCTCCATCAGGTCGGCCAGCCGCTGTTTGTCACAGATGCCGCGGATGGCGGTCTCCAGGGTGACGATGCCGGGCTCGTCCTCGTCGCTGATCTTCTTCCACTCCCCGTACTGCTCCCACGGAGAGGTGATGGTACCCACCTTGGTCTCCGTACCGTTGGAGAGGATGATCACCTGGTTGTACCAGAACAGCTGCGGGATGGTATCTTTGTAGTCGCTCAGGTTGTAGGCGTACCCGTCGCGGACGCTCCGGCCGGTCTTTTTGAGCTCAAACAGCACCACCGGCAGGCCGTTGACGTAGGCCACCAGGTCGGGACGCTTGTCCCCGTACTCCCCGTGCACCCAGAGCTGGGAGACCAGCAGGTGATCGTTGTTTTCTGGTTCCTGCCAGTCAATGACCTGCAGGGTCTTGCGGACGGTTTCGCCCTGCTGGTTGCGGTACTCCAGTTTGATGCCTTCCCGGATAAGGTCATAGATCTGTTTGTTGGCGCGGACCCAGTGGGTGGAGGAGCGGTCGCGGGTGAGGCGGCGGACGGCCTCGTTGATCTGCTCGGCGGGGACCTCGGGATTGAACTCCTCCAGCTTGCTCAGAAGGCGCGGCTCCAGTACTACTTCGTCCCGCGTCTGGCGGCCCAGGGTGCCAGGATGGTCGCCGGAGGCCAGTACTTCGTCATAGGCATTGATCGTCTCCCACCCCAACTGGTCAAAGAGATCAATCGCCGGCTGTTCGACCTGGATGTCTTCAGAGTATTTGCTCATTCAGTAAAATTTGAATTCGAATCCCCATCCGTTGGGCCGTAGCATGCTACGGCCGTACAAGGGCAATATTTCAATTTTTAGCAGCCATATATTCCACGGCCTGCTCGTGAATTTCATTGCTGTTTGGATTTTCCCGATCTATCTGCCAACGCAATGGATTATTTAAAATATACTTCCTGATACGATGCAGGGCTTTTTCATTGCGGATTATATGATCGTAAAATCGGGATTGCCATGCAAAATATTCATGCCCGTTTCGGTTGCACCACCGGGTGATGGCTGATTTATAGGATCTGATTATGGTGGATAGGGATCCAGCATCGGGAGAGATGCTCGACATTTCGTCCTGAACTTCATCTTCATCTTGTGGGGACGTTGCATGCAACGTCCCCACAGGCTGATCTTTCGAATCTGCTTCCTGGAATTCAATCCCCACAATGCCATGCAGATGATTGGGCATTACCACAAATTCATCCAATACCACATTGGATTGATGGCTCGGAATCTGCCGCCAATAATGCCAGGCCAGGCACCCCGGCACCGACAGGCCCATGATACCATCCCGGATCTCCCCGAAATGATGCTGCCGATCCTTGGTGCAGATGGTCACAAAATACAGCCCGGGATTCCGGTAATCCCATCCTTTTAATCTAATTGATTTTCGGTATGGCAGGTTTCTCTTTGGCATCTAATCTTAAAATTGTAAACCATCACAAGATTGCTGAACCTATCACATTCTTTTGCGTGTGGGGACGTAGCATGCTACGTCCGTACTTGGCCAGTATTCCGTGGCTTATCAACGGAGGCCAGCACCTCGTCGTAGGCGTTGATCGTCTCCCATCCCAGTTCTTCGAAAAGCTCAATCACCGGCTGTTCTACCGCTTTGTCTTCGGAGGATTTGGACATTACTCAAGTGTTAGTAATTCTGTTCCAAAATTTCTGGAAGTTTGGGCCCTCAGATAATGGTCGAGTATTTGGAGGAATTATCTGCATACTCAAAGGAATTGGAAAATCAATTCCAATAATTGCTGCTTCACCAGGCTTTAGATTTGGCAAAAAGGATGATGCTGATTTATCAATTTCTCCACTAGCTTTTTCAACTATATACCTATCCTGATCATTAGTGAGTCTATGAACTATTAATGTTCCCATTTGACTCAATACTGCTTTGGTAATATCGCGTGGTCTTTGAGTCACGAGACAAATATTAAGTCCGTACTTTCGCCCTTCTTTTGCAATAAGTTCAAAAGAATCTAAATCAGCAGAATTTTCATCTCTTCCAAGCGTACCCCCTAGAAAATTGTGGGCTTCGTCAACAAAAACTACTAGGGGTTTTTCAACAAAGCATTTTTTTCTTGCCTCCGTCAATAATTTTCTTCCTATAACATTAGCAACAATTTCTTTTGCTTGATACTCCTCAGAAACACCTGATAGACTAATCCTCAATAGTTTTTGATTACTCTGACCATTTTGATCATTTAAGAAATGATCAATTTTTTTATTTAATGATGGAAGATTATCCGTGCTAAAGATGAAATCAAATTCATTGCTATTTAATATGTTTCCAATCCGACTTACAAGAGTTGAACAATAACCCCAGTGTTGTTGGTTTTTCCTTCCATATGATTCATCATTTTCCCACACACATTCGTTTTCAATTTGGCCTATTAACTTATTAACATCGAACTTGGCGTTTGGGTTATATGCAACTTTAGAAATATCCGACCTAGACAAAATTTCGTTATACTCTTCATATGTTCTTCCTGTTTTAACAAAATAACCATTGGCATCAGCAAGAGATGGATCTTCATGTACAATTCTTAGGCTTATTATAGCCTCCCTTAATTTTGGCATTTGAATACCCGATGAGGGTCGGAACATCGCTATAAAATCAGATTCTGCGAAATTACTTGGAGGTAAAGAACATTTTATTGCATTATCAGCTTTGTTCACGGGTTCCCCCAAATACAAATGCCTAATTGAATCGTGACTAAAGTCTCTATATTCACCTGTAGCATCTAGTAATATGATTTTACTATCAAACTTGAGACACTCTTCAATAATGTGAGCAGTTGTCCAACTCTTTCCACCTCCTGTTGCTCCAAGTATTGCACAATGTCTTCCAAATAACTTTTCGGGGGTTATTGACACATTAGATTGTGTATTCGCTTCGATAGCACCAATTTTAAGTCTCACATCATTTTCACTCTTTAATTGGTCCTCCATCAAACTTGGAATTAATGAAATAAAGGTATGAGGGGCTGAGTATACCTTGTCACCTAACCGAGGATAGGTTTCGAGTCCTGCACTAATTCGCATTTTATCAGTAGTCACTGTTCCTAACAATTGGATAATTCCAATAGCATCTAAATCAGGTGATCCAGTAAGTGTTTTATCAATGTTTCTACGCTCTCTTTCAGGTAATCTTACCTCGATCATTCGACCAAGAAGCAAATTTTGTTGTCCCTCAATTAATAAGAATTCTCCAACTTCACCTTTGCCATACCTGCTGCCTTCAAAAAATGATCCACTTGGCTTACCGGCATCATATAAATTGACACGCACTTCTGTAGCAGAAACTGAAGAAATGCTCCCTAAATATAGTTCAGATCTAAGTATTCCTTTTGATTCAAGCTTGTTCAACTCCTTTGAAAAATCCATGGCTACGAACTTATGTCTTTAATGGTACGCTCAAGTTGTTGTGCAGATGTAAGGGCTTTTAAATTCGGAATCAATTGTGCAAACTTTTGAAATGAGGCATTGATAAACCAAATATCCTCACCAGCTAATGCCTTCTCTTTCAATTTTTCCCAATATTTTGATGGTTTATCAGCTTCCAATTGTTTCTCTGCAAATTGATCAGCGATTACAACCTTTAAGTGTGGATTGGTATCGATTGCCGAAATTACAGGTTCTGCCAAGTGGTCATCATTAAATCCAAACCCTGAAATGATCAAACAAGTATTCGGTTCTCGTAGTGAACTTAAATACCTTGAGAAAAGCTCTAGATGCGGTTGAATATATGATTGCTGATATTTTCCATGTGCTGGATAAATTATGCAGGCCTTTTTCGGATTAGGTTCATCAATTTCGATAATCTCACTCCCATTCCTTTCCCAATTTACAGATCCATGCAGTTTAAATAATTGAAAAACCCCTTCAAGAAAATTAGTGGTTTTATCATGACTATTTGTTCTTCTTACGATATCACAATTAAAATAGTTTGGATCATATCTTCTTGGATTAACGAAAGAGAAACCATCTAATATTATTAATCCCTGTAGTGATGCTGCTCTTTCGAAACATAAATCATAATTGGTTGTAAATATTTTAAGTCTTGGATCTCTAACTCTCCTTTTCGATAAACGGTGCAGAAAAGTTCTATGTCCTTCAAGATTATCGTTATTTAGAAAAGAAGAGCACTCATTTAATATTATTTTTTTTGCTTCAGTTAAAAATCCTTCAACTTTTAAGTTTTCTTCGAGAGTGTAAATCTAACTCTGTCTAAGTTTAGTAATTCAAATCTCACTAACTTAGACAATTATGACACAAGAAGAATTAAATAACCTGCAAAAA
>NZ_JBINJE010000036.1:0-39233 GCF_043951955.1 Halalkalibaculum sp. DA384
GAGACCGGCTACCGCTGGATCTGAATCGCAACCCCTGATGGGGCTAGCCCCATCAGGGGTTCAATATAACAGGACAGAGTTTAGTTTACACTACCAGAACAAGCACAAATATTTACTAAATCACAATATATTTATGACTTTATAGCTGAAATAGAGAACCAAAAAACTAAGCTGGATCTAACCAAGGAAGAGAAACTAAAATTTGAAGCATGGATTATTTGGGCAACAAATCATGCTGATCGCCTAAATCCAGTTAAGCAGACAATTAATGAGATTTTGAAATAAACAAAATGTTGCCCGTTGACAATAAATGCGACTGTCTGGTATAAGTTGGGACGATACTGAATTATGAAGTGTGATTTTTATTTCAGGTGGTAGCCTAAACCGAAACCTCGGCATCAATATCTCTACTGAGACAATCCAAGTAATACTTGCTAAGGCGTGCTAATGGTGTATATAACTCTTGCGTTGGGCTGAAAGGTTGTTCCTCTGTTTATTCCCTTCATGCTACTTATACTCATTATCCTGATAAACACGATCTCTTAACTCGCCATAAAGGATGCTGTTAACATTACTTTTGTCGGCATTGAGCTGATTGGCTATATCTTTGGCTTTTATTCCATTATTAGATTGAACTATTTTTAGAATTTCCTGCTGCAGACTCATAATTCTTATTATTTCAACACTTTGATCATCGTTAGTTAGTTAGCAGCCTATTTAAAAATTCATCAGCATCAAACGATGTCATATCTAAATTCGATACGTATGCTTGAAGCCGTGCCCTAATTTCATCCAAATCAAGAGGATCGCGATCATCAATGAATCCCTTCTCAATTAAATAGTTTTCGAGTTCCTCAATCTTATTTGTTCTGAAGCCTGAAATCTCCCCATCCAGAAGAGAAGTAAGCAACTTTGCTGGATTACCATTTAACTCACTAAGTTTCTTAGATACTTCATTAATAAAATTATCAGAAACAGCACTCGTCGATTCTAATATAGATCGATCAATGGGTTTTGGACGTCCTTGCTGATATAACTCTTGAAAACGTTCGAGTACTTGTACTTTGCTTTCCAATCTGGCAATAACTTCATCATTAAGATCCTCTATTACTCCACCATGATTTATAAAGCTTTTCAAACTACCCCATGTATTGAATCCCTTATTCAGACACTGGTAGAGAAGATCTTTGTCATCAAATAAATACCAAAGATGAAGTTGCGTGGGTTGGTCCTTTAGCAGGTCAAATTTTGCTACATCTACCTTGTCAGAATATTCTTCATAAGTCTCTCCATTCGGTTTTGGTATATCTTTCAAAAGAGAAAGAGACTCCACATCCAATTCTTTATAGGAATCCCAATCAGTCTCATTAACGCCTTCTTCCAGACCATATAATTCAAATTCTACCCCGTCGACCTCAGATAAATAAGTATGCCATTTTGCTACTTCATCAGCCTGGGCGGTAAAATAGAATATTTGTCTACCTTCTTTACTTATTTCAGTCAAAGCTTCAATAATAGCCTTAGCCCGATCATCGTCGCTATTTGCCAGCAATTCATCGGCCAGTAGCGGGAGCTTTATATTTGATTCTTGCGTCTCTACAAAAGCAACTCTGATGGAAAGTAAAAGCTGAATGCGCGTTCCGGTTGATAGCTCATCCAACTTCTTGCCCAAGTTCTCTTCAGTATCATAGGCAATGAATTCTGGCTGGTCCCGATCATCGGTATCAATTTCATATTTACCCTTCGTAATACGGTTAAATAATTCTTTTGCTCGTTGAAAGACCGGTGGTCTGTTCTGTTTTTTAATTTTACTCTTTAACTGGTCAACCAATAATTTTCCAGCTACGGAAGAAACATTACTTTCATATAGTTGATACAGATTCTCTAAGGCTTCATCACGTCTTTTTAAGGCCAGCTCCAGATTATTGCCGGCTTTTACATTATTTACCTCCGTCTCAATCTGCGTAATATTTTCTTTTATACCATCCAGTTTGCCAGCTTCTGCTTTAAGCTCTTCAAGTTTGTCTTTAGCCTGATCGGTTGAGATCTCATCAATATCCAACTGTTCCCGCTCATACCATGAATGCTCTTTCATATCTTGTCTCTTCTCCGATAATCGAGACTTGCTTACATTGTATTCCTCCTTAACTGTCTCAAAATTGTCTTTTTGACCCAATAGCTTTTGAACCTCTGCTTTCTGACCAACGGGTATTTTGAGCTTGTCATATACCTGTTGCAGGTCTTGGGTCTTGTGTTCTTTTAGTTCTTCCTTCTCTTCAATCGTGTCTTTTTTATTGGCAATTTCTTTTTCCGCGCTTTGCCTGCTTCCTTCCTGATCCCTAAGATTCTTAAACTTCGCTAAGGCTTCAGCGCTATCCCCAACGGATGCAAAATTATACCGAGTAAGCAGCTCATTACATTTCTGTATTTCTTCTTCTAACTTCGCTTTTTGCTGGTCCCTTTTCTTTTCCAAAGCCACTAACTCCGTATCGGCTCTCTGCCATTCTTTAACATGGGTGATAAACCAATACAAGGCAGTGTAATTCTGCGGATCATTAAATGGCAATTTTGGTAGAGCGGAGAGTGATTTTTTTAAATTCTCAGCTGACTCTTCCACGTCTTCTATTTTATTTCCCAAATCTTTAAGCTGACTCCGGCGTTTGTCAATTTCGCGATCTACTCTCTCTTGCCAACTAGCACCTTGCAGCTCATTTACCAATTCAGCTAATCTGTCTTGGACCTCATCTGATTCCCAGTTTTCCGGCGGATTTAATCCTGTTTTACCATAATCCTGTTTTCTGATGCGAACAGACTCATTTTCTTCAGCGCTACTACTTTTAAATAGCCCAACTAAAACCAGAATCAAGATGATTGATAGGGCTATCAAACCAGCCACCCATGAGAAGAACAGTCCTATACCCCCGAGCAGTGTAATAGCCGCTATTAGTTTGAATACCCATAGAGGAAACGTGGGTATGCTGGATCGCGGCTCTTTTAACCATTGGGTGAGTATATCAATGCCCTTCTGCAGCAGCGATTTATCAGGAACATCCTTCAATTCATTTTCCAGTTCATTTATCTCTTTTTCCAAAAAGCTTTGAGTGCTTGCTGTTTGATGTGCCTCTTGCAAAAATTGATCGAGATTTTCTATATCCCGTAGGCTAAGTTTATCAAAGTTTTCGGCATCTACTTGGTCCCCTAAACTTTTCAGCGTATCGTCTTTTGCTTCGCGAGTTTTTTCAATATCAGCATCTAAGTCAGTGATCTTTTTTTCCAACTCTTTAACCTGATCAACTCGTTCTTCTAGCTCGGTCAAATCTTCCGAATCAACACCTTCTTTCGGAATATCGAGCTCTTCTATTTGTTCTTGGTATTCTTGTCTCTCTTCTTTGGCTTTCTGGATAGTCTGTTTAGCATCATGAATTTCTTCTTCAATTCCTTTTATACGCTCTAACTCTTCACCGTGAACGCTTTCTAAAACTTCCGGAAATTCTTCATATTCCGCTTTTATTTGTCCATAATCCTGCCTGGCCTCCAGAAACGATTTAATCCGTTCATAAAGCTGCTTCCGCTTTTCTGCCTTTTCAGCATCTTCTTTCTTCTTATATAAATCGGCAAGCTGTGCTTCTTTGTTTTTAATCTCATTTTGATCTTTAGTCGTTTTCCTTACTTCCTCATTTGCCTCTTCATAGGACCTATACTCAGAAGATCGATTCGTTTTTATATGATCAGAATAGTCAAGAGCCGAAGCCGCTTCTTCAAGATCATAACCGCCGATTGATTCTTTGATAATCTTTCTGGCCAAGTCTCCTTCTTCAGCTTCTATTAACTTGTGCAAGGCCAGCATATACCGGCTTCGCGCTTCTGCTGCCGGAATCCCCGTAAATCGCTCATTTTTTCCTTCTCGCTGGACAAGAATATCATTAGAGTCAATACGGACCTTCCAATTATCATCATCGATTTTGGCGTCGGCTTCAACTTTTAAACCCTTTGTATCATGCTGCCAAATAATTCGCTGAATTGCTCGTGCAGTGGAGCTTTTACCGGAAGCGTTGGGACCAGCAATGATATTTATCTGAGGTGAAAGTCCTTCATAAGCTTTAAGCCCACGAGGAAGGCCCGGCATTTTCTGAATGTCCAGATTACTTATTCTGAAAACCTGTTTATCCATAGAAACTAAATTTACAGTTGCTCATTTTGTGAAAGCAGCTCCGCCAAAAGGTGACGACATTCTCGCAATAAAAGATCCTTTGTCTCGGAGAGATCCATTAGCTCTTGCTCTTCGCGTATCTTGAGCGGACGATACGTTTTATTCCTATTTATCTTTTCGAGGCTATCCTCAAATTCACTCATAAAATCGTTCAGGAATTCCGAATCCTCTCCATTTTCCAAATCCAGGATCATCTTTGCTATCGTGCCCGGGGGATTTGGTTGACCAGCCAATTGTTCCAGGTTTTCAACCTCAGGTTCAGCCAGATTTTTAACTTTTCGGATAGAGACTTCGGTGTCGCCCAGAAGGACTTGCTCGAACTCTCCTGCAAACTGCGTCCATTGATCGAACTCAGTCAGGTTTGTATGGCGCCCGTTAAGTTCCACATCAAATACTACCGATGAAGCGTGCTCAAACTCTTCAGGCTGATCTTGAACCCAATCGGTAAGGTCGCCCACAAGTCTATCACGGAAATCCGTTTCGTCATCTATTCCGGTAATATCTATGGTGAACGTTTCGTATCTGACAGGTGATAAAGCCAGCTGCTCTATCGAAATCGAATCCCCGTCTCCTAAAGTCATGATATTGGGTCCGTGCGGTCCGCTTTCCTTAGCACTCAGGGCATGGGGTGAACCCGGATATAAAATGAGTGGAGCATTGTTGTTGAGAATATCCGGCTTGTGCATGTGGCCTATTATCCAACTATCGACATGGGAAGTAACTAAATTGGAGAGTTCGATGGGGGCATAGTTGCTATTTTTATCATAAACATCTCCATGCAATAAGCCAACCGTGGGTAAATTTGGATCGAGCTCCTTGACATCATACGCCGAGGATGGATCTTGATTAATATGTTGCTTTGGAAATGACCAACCTAAAAACTGAATATATTCTTCACCGCATTGCACTGTGATCTGCTCCCACCTTCCTTTTTTGCCCAGAAGATGAACATGGTCATATTTATCACTTTTTAGTATATCCGGGAGAACATCAAAATCATGATTACCCGAAACCATGACCACGGGAATCCCAGCTTCGCCCAATATTTCAAATCCCTCCTGCAGAGGGCCGATAGCCTCGTAAAACCGGTTATCCCGGTCCACCACATCTCCCGCCAGGGCTACAGCATCGATATTGTTATCTACAGCATATTTGACCAGCCTTTTCCAGGTATATTTTGTAGCATTCTCTTCTGAACTTTTGGGTACTGCTGAAGATGTTCTCCCGAGATGCAGATCCGCAGTGACTAGTAGTTTTATTGGCATATTATTGCTTTAAAGATTAAAAAAGCCGGTTTTAGTTGCGATAAAACCACATTAGACAATGTTTTGGAATTTTATTTTAGCATGCCAACCTTTCTAAAAATTTCGGTTATCTCTTTATCCTCCGCTGTATGGCCATGTTCTAAACTTTTCAAGGTACATATCCCGTTCTTCTCATAAAACTTATCCAAATGGAATATTGCTGGCCTTCCACAGGATGGACACTCTCTTCTGGTTAAATATGGTCTAAGTAAGTTGAGAGTACCATTTCTATCTTTAATATACAGGCTATCAGCTTCAAGCTGATTATCTTCAGATAGACTAGTTTCTTCAGGAACTAAAGGGTGATCTCCCATTAACTTTCTATACGTATATGTATTCAGTTCTCTTACTGAGTCCCATTTAGTTGACTCAATTTGGATCAATTGAAATTCAGATAAAAACTCTGTGTGTTCCAAAAGTATTTCTAATTCCTTTTTAGCATTATCATAATATTCTTCTACATCCTTTCCAGATGGTCCTCTTAAATGGGCTTCATCATTTCTTCTATCGGCAAGAGAACCTAACACTTGATTTGCATTTTCATCTCTCAAAAAATGGAAAACTTCCTGGAAAGGAATCCAATCTTCAACTATTTCAGAAAGATTTTTCTCATTACATTCTCTAAGTAATCCGATCCAGTCGCCTAGACTAATGCCATGCTTAGATGGCGAACTAAGTCTCTCCGCAATTTCTTCGACTTTTTTGATTTGAAAATTCGAGAGCTTACGACTAGAAATTATTGCGAAAGTAGAAATGTAAATTAGTAGCACCTCGAAGGTTTCTAAAATTTTTTTATACCCTTCAAGATTAGGGTTTGATGCTTCTATCTCCCTCCACCTATAAGCAATTGGATGGGGAAACAAATTTCTAACTCTATAACTAAGTTTATCGACCTCCTTTGCTGCTTCTAATCTCTGTCTAAGCAGCCTTCCCTTTTTTAATAGCTCATTTTTCCCTTCTTCACTTGACTCCACTTCGAATAGTTTTTTAACAGAATCGTCGCCCAGCTTTTCCCAGTCATGGAATGTATCTCTTGCAATCCGTAAATCATTAACTGCTACCCTTAAATTTTCATTGAGAATTGGTATAGGAAGCTCATTTAATATACTTGCATGTAACGTTAGGCCTGCCAAGTGAGCACTTAACCACTCCGCGGCAAGATTCGATCTCAGATATTCAACAATTATTTGACGCTCTTCGGTGGTTATATCCAATCTGGGCTCTAATACTATTATACTGTGCCCAGGCACAAAACTGTTTAAATAATCAGATCCTGATAAAACTAAATTTGAATGATTTAAATTAATAACCGTCCTGACACAAAGCGCATTTTCTTTAATTAATAATTCAGGATCAGGATCCTTCACCCAGTACCTAATATTATCTTCGTCAAGTGTTCCATCACTTTTAATATTTCTGCCTTCCAAAACTGGAATAGCTCCATCCTCATAATTCTCAAGGAGCTCATCTGAATCTCTCGCTAGATGTAGGCCCCGTTTTAGTTCAAAGAATTCATTTAGGTTTCTAACATCTCCAAGTTTATTTAACTCCTTGACTTTTTCTTTTAAACTTGGATCTAATAAATCGTACGCTATCCTATCACCTGGCTTTATAGGTTCTCTTCTTACAAATCCATACCTCGTCTTTCCTCCACCTTGATTACATAAAATCTTAAAATCCTTCCAAATTTCACTTTCACTAGCCGAGTATGAGCGATTTGATATTTTAAAAAAACGAACAGGAGTTGATTCTTGAGTACCAACTGTTAAGAATAGAGTACTTAAGGAAAATTGAGAATGTAGATTTAAACCTAGTTTTTCTAGACTAAAATCATTTTCCAAGTAATAATACAGCTGGTTCTTGGCGAATATTTTTTCTCTTATTGGTCTTCCTGACATGGTAATTGCGAAAGAAGGGAGAAGGAATGCTCCTAATAAAGTCTCACTTTTCAAATGTTCTACCGCTGACTCCAGTATCCAATCAGAAAGGTTTCTCCCAACAAAATTATGTTTGATTTCTTTTGAAACGTTACTTGGCTTAACCAATGAAGGGAAAATAAATACCCGGTCTGGTTCTTCCCGCTCAAATATCGTAGTCATTTCATCAATGTACTCAGTGCTCTCACTGAGTCTATAAATCTCAACATTTTCAGGGAATAAATCTGGCGGGATATTGAAAATTCTATCTTCGTCCGTACTATTCTCTTCTTGAGGTATTAAAGCGATACTTTTATCACTTGAACTATTAAATAATGTTCGTTCCAATATTTTTCTATAAAGATCAATCATAACGATAGATCTATTTTGCCATCAGTAAACAACCAATCATGAGAATTTTCGATATCTCCCATTAATACATTGCTTAGATCCATAGTTGGCCTCTTAAGCACATGCAATAATTCTTGAACCGTAGACCTATTAGGTACAATTCTTCCCCGATAGCTTGAAAAATTGCCAAGGTTATAAATAGCATTTAAAAGGGTCAAAACCTCAAGAATACTTTTTCGAACCTTCTCATGTAACCAAGCTAACTCATCTCGCTTCAAAGATTGATCATTACTTAAGTCACGATTTCCATGCACAAGATCATTTCTGAGCCTGTTTATTCTCAAATATTTATTTACAAATATTCTCTCTGTACCTTTACCTGTTCCATCAAGATAAGCCGCTCTGTGTGCAATTAATTTTGCTGGAAATTCATATTCCCTTTCATATTTATTTTTGAAAGCATCCTTATCTCCCTCTCCGAGTAAAGTATCCAGTGTGGTTATATACCAAAGCAATTGCTCGTATCCATGAGAAGTATAGGCTTTCGTAAAAAACTTTAGTGCATTTTTAACAAAGTTCCATTCTTTGTGAGAATCAATTATATCAAGTACTTCATCCGATAATGCCAATATCCTTTCTAATTCGTCACTTTCAGGTGACTTGAACTCCTGTGGTGAGAAGCGTCTTGGATAATCTGGCAAATATCGTCCAGTTTCTTGATCGAGCTCAGGCTCTACATTTAGACTGCCATACAAACCAGGCTGAGCATATGGCGTATCTATCAATGAGTGATGAACTCTCATGACTACAGGGAACCACAGTTCGTGATCAAATGAAGAGAAGTCGATTTCTTTACTTTTCCACTTTGCTAAGATTAACTGACCAATCTTCTCTTCAACTAAAGAGGGAAAGCTTGAATAATTGAAGGGTATATAATCTGACTTTTGAGTAATACTAAAACTGCGCCGACGAAGATCTTTGAAGGATACCGTTTCCCTAATAGCCAAACAATCGTATTGACATAGTATCTCAGCATTAACATGAGACTGTGGATAAAAAAACTTATTTGGCCTATTTAGTAGTTTTTGCTCCCACTCTTGGGCCTCCAGACTGATTATTTTAAATCCATCATTTACTAATATTTCATCTTTCAACCAAGTGCCTTCAATTGGGACTATATACCAACGATCTACAGTATCATCTACTTTATCAAAAGCATCCTGCAGTGCAGTAACATATTTTACAGGGTCAACTTCTTTACCTTCAAATAAGTTGAGATAAAAGCTTGAACGGCGAAGAAAAGCCTTTAACGTTTTTTCTATATCCCATTTATACTGTTCCGAGTATTTTTCGTCAACAGCTTTAAGTAGGTTCTTATACTGCTGTTGCTCTTTTATTTCTAAGCTTTTTACGGCCGACAGTAATTGATCTTTGCTATCCAGATCATTAGCATCGTCTTTTGCCTCTTGAAATACTGCCCTTGTCTTTTCTTGATATGTATAAAAAGCCTGTTCTAAACTATCCATTTTCAACTGTATGTTTTCCTACCCCTTGAGGTACCAGTTCATTTTCTACTAACCATTCAATAGCTTCAAAAAACTTTTCCCTTTCAATTTTCAGTTTATCTGGATGCCAGTTTTCTCGGGCTTCGGTTACTATAGTTTCTTTATCAATATCTTTTCCATCCAATAGAAGGTCATTCCAAGCTGCATAAACTGTAACCCTAACCTCTGATTCTTCCCGGTTAAAGGGAAGAAAAAGCTCAATGATCTTCTTCATTTTGTTGAATTGTTGGGGATGCTTTTCTTGAAGCTTTTGATTTAACTGATAAAGTTCTATATCAAAAATTCTCCCTTTGTAATAGGTATAATGCCCAGACTGTCCATCCTTTAAAGTAGTAAACCATCCCTTTTTCTCTGCTTTATATTCTGTGTTGTGCAAATGTTGAATATCAACAGGCCCGGCTGCATCTCTTTGTGGCGATCGCTCTTGATCAAGTCCTGCCTCATATTCTATTATATGGCATATTTTTTCACATTTGACGTGACCTAGATGCTTTTGATACTCTGAACTACTGCTATGGGCCTCTATTAAATTCATTACAACAACAGCCTGTGTATCATAGGAGCTTTGAAATGGTTTGACTAATTCAATGGATGATACTTTTTGCTCTGATTGGTCTGAAGATCCTACCAATCGGAGATTACTTTCCGACATCATCGGCCGCCCATCCTGCAGCCGCTCCCAAGCCTTTAGAACTAATTTCCTCGTTCGGTATTCACCGTATTTTCGAATCTCTTTGTTCTTGAGTACCCGAAATGTTTCTCCTGGAAAATCCTTTCCATGCTCCTCCTCGGGATCTAAGATGTAGCGCAGCTCCTCTTCAGTTAAGCCATAAAGTTTTGCGTAGTAGGCATCCAGTTCAGCTTTGAGAATAGCGCGCCGTTCTTCATCCCACTCAAAAGGGTCTCCATAATAATTTAGAGATTTGGCAAAGGGCTGTAAATTGTGAGACGTGTAGGTTAATTCTAAAACTCTTTGCTTGATAAATTCTTTATCCTCTTGCTTGTAATCATCTGGTTTAAGAACAGGCAATTGTTCTATTATGAAGAATGTTAAATTTGCTCCACCAGATTTTTGTCTGACGACAAAGTCAAAAGGAAGACTATTTAAATTTCCTAAGATCAGATACTTAAGTTCATCTTTTTCAAGAAAGATTAGTGGTTCACTATGACCAACTCCAACTATTGGAGTAATTGTACTGATAAAAGTCCGCTCATCAGTTGTTCTTGCTGTATTCCTGAAACCAAACAACCAATTGGGAGAATATTTCTTAATTATTTCTCCTAAAACTTCATCAAGCTCAAAATCAATAATCAATCCTAAATCTTCGTTGTCCGGTTCTAATTTCCGGACCATCTCACGGCATTCTTGTTTCTGCTTTTTAGTTTGAGGCAGGTACTCCTCCTTATTCAACCCTGCTTTTAAAATCAAATCAGTACTGCTATCCACATCATCCATATAGCCATACAGCCACCAGGCAGTATAGGTTTTCATCAGGTCTTCAGACTGGATTTTCCAGGCCTCAGAAATCTGTTGGGGTACTTTGGTCAACCGGCGCCAAACCTCTCGTTCGTTTACCCAGTACCGGGGACGAATGGAATAGCTGGGGTCCTGTTTCTCTTCTACTGTAACCTCTCGTGTATCCAATTCGCCATCTTCGTCCCAGTCAAAGGTGCTTAGCCGATGATCGTAATGCCAGATAAACTTAGCCTCATAGAGTGGTTTCCTGTTGGGAGCATCTTCATCATAAAAGAGGTTACTATCTCCTGACATATGAAACATAGTAGAGAAATTAATGCCCCATGGATTTTTAGTACTTATCTTTTTCCCGTCTTCATTGTATTGATGCTTAATGAGTACCGGAGTATTCTTGTAAATCTTACGCGTGAGCTCGGCATCAGGCTGGGTGCGGAAGATAGGCGTGGTCTTGGTATTGGGATTAATCCTCATCATATCTTCCGGCGTCAGCTTGAACCTACGAAGATCATCATCCAACTGGTTTGGATGAGTCAGGAAGAAGGCAAAATCGGCCTCAGTGTCTCGGTTTTTATAACCAGATCCACCAAGCGTTAAGAGACAAAACTTATAGCTGCGGTGTACTCCATCAAATAATCCTTCACTATTTTCAAAATCGAAATACGTAAGAATCGACTTTTTCTCGACTACATCACCAAAGAAATCCTGGTTGTAGTAATCGGTAGCAATACCGCTGGGTACAATAAACCCGGCACGGCCATCGGGCCTAATGAGTCCGCGATCCAACCCCGAAAATAGTTGGTAAGTATTGATATCACCTTTTGCCGTTAGTGGATACCGATCACTTTCTCGCACAAAGTTGCTAAAAGCCTCGGCAAAATGCTTAGCATCCTGATACTCATTATAAAGTGGATCGCCCTCATCTTTGAGTTTATTAATGAGTTTCGTTCTTGCTGCTTTATTCTTGGCATCAGCTATTTCTTCATCCTTACCCGCAAAGAATTCCTTCTCCTGAAGCTTTATGCGCTCCCATGGCGGATTGCCCAAGACTACATCAAATCCATTCTGCGCCTGAACCTCTGGAAATTCCAGCGGCCAGTGGAAGTATTTATCTTTTTGGGCCAGCGAATCCATTTTTCCCAAGAACCGAGCATTCGTTCCCCTGGGATTCGCTACATAAGAGTGTAACCTGCGAGTGGTAGGAATTAATTTATCGTCAATATTTTCATGGGTCTTCTGAATAAAGAATGCCCCCGTCCAAATATTGGCTGCATGGAGCGCATCTAGGTAGCTTTGTTCCGTCTTAAACTTATTATAAGCCTTTGCTTTTTGATTGATATCTTCAACCGTTTGCTCAGGCATTTGATCAATCTCTTCAAGTCGCTTCGCAAATTGATCCAACGCCTGTATTGCTGAGCCTGCCGTATCCTGTAATTCAGTTTGTTTGCCCTCTCTACGCTCGTCTCTGTTTCGCTTCTTAAGTTTCTTTGTGATTTCTTTTTCATCCCCAATAACATCATTAAATGCACCGTCAGGGATTCCCTTATCCAGTCGATCAAGGTCATCAAGCCCAACCAAGCTGTTACCGCATTTGATATGGTGATCAAGGAATGTCAACGGATATCCTACGGAATGGCTCTCTAACCACAAGGCAACCTTACAGAGCTCCACGGCCATGGGATTCATATCCACGCCATAAATGCAGTGCTGGATAACCTCTCTGCGGGCCTCCTTATGAGCATCAGGGCCCGGCTGATCTTCTCCCGTCCGCTCTTTGGCTAAATACTCGGCAATCTTTCGCGCCGCGGCCAGTAAAAAGTGCCCCGATCCCACCGCGGGATCACATACTTTTAAATCACGTAGTTTCTGGATTCGCTCATCTTTTCCGTCTGCTTCTTCCAATCGCTCTTCAATAACCGGGACAAGTGCCGATTTAATGAGTTCCTGTACCAACTCGGTCCGGGTATAATAAGACCCCGTTGTTTTTCGCTCTGTACCCTCTGCAAATTGAAACGCCCACTCGTTACCCAGTGAAACATTAACGCCTTTCTTAATCTTGGGATCATAATCCAGTAAGGCTTCATAGACCGAACCAAACTCTTCTACATCCAGTCCACCATAATTAACGCGCGTTAATTGTCCGTTTTCATTTTCAAAACGGGCAATGGCATCCAGGCTTCGCAACAGCACATCATTCGTGAGTTTACATTCAGAAAGGGGATCTAAGGCTACGGGACTAAACAGGTCTCCGTTGAGTGCCTGAATACCCAGTCGCTGACCAATGGCTTCTTTTTCAAAAAGAGCAAATGTCTGTGTTAAGCTTTCCCAGAGATCCTCCTCATCGGTATTGAGCTGGTGTTTACGCTCCGCTAACGACCGCAAGCGATTAATGCTGTAGTAGTTGTTATAAATAGATCGGTATTCTTGCAGCAGGTCCGCATCCCAATCAGCCTCCTTCGGTTTGGGATATATCATATTACGCTCTTCCGATACCATCAAAAACAGCAGCCGGTAGATAATTTTCAGCAGTTTGCCATAAAACTCGGTCGCGTCTATTTCACTATTTGCAATAAGCTGGCGAAGCTCTTCATTATCGGGATGTTTTAAGAAGCCGTTACCCAGCGTCTGCAAGCTAATCTCAACACTTCCACGCAATTTTTCGCGAATTCGCGCGCCGGATTCAATCGCATCCTGGTGATATTGTTCAATAATAGAATCCGGGCTCTCTTCGGGCTGTGTGGGCATTCGGCTGGCATGGATAAGCCGAAACATGACAGCAAAATCACTGTAGAGCTCATCTTCGAACATGGCCTCCAGATCGAACTCTACATAAGATAAGCGCGAAAGTCGGGTAGAGTCCCGTAGAAGACGTAATTTAGAACCGTTCGTTACCAGGCCATAAAGATGCTCGGTAAGATTCAGGTATTCCTGTACCAATCCGTGCGGAGACAGCCGGGATCCACCATAATCACGCTTTTGTTCCAGCTTATCTTTCGTACTCATAATATGAATCGGGAACCCGCCCAGATCCGTATCACGATGGCTTATGTTATAACTTTTGCCGTTCACCATTTCTGCTTTTTCAAAACTCAGCTCGTATCCCAGTGAATCCAGCAACGGTAGCATCCAATTGTTTCTGGTATCCGAGGTACCCCATTCCGACTCCTCCCAACGTGATTTCTTTTGCTTAAAAATCTCCCACTGCTTTCGGGCCAAACTATAAGCAAACTGAATTTCATCACGGAGTTTTTGATTTTTTGACAACCCAAAATCTTTAGAAGTTTGATAATCGTACCCCTCTTGACTCAATTTTGATAATATTTCGGCACTTAAAATTTGGCCTTCAATTGTTATGCTTTGAAAAGAATCCATAAAAATATGCGTTGCTTAAAATCGTGATACTTACACTTTCGGGAGGAGAATATACATCCCCATCACATCGGGAGGCAGAACAGGTTCAACACCGGTATATCTACCACCTCCCACAGCATCATGATATTGGTCGTGCGCTTCAATTAATTTTTCTGTTCGTTCTTTTGTCAAGCTTCTTAAACTTTCTTTCATAGTATCACTTTTGAAGTCATCGAGCTCCGCTTCTGCGAAATACTTTTTTTCTTGCTGAGAAAGGTTCGCTACAGCTTTTACCTTGTTCAGCAATTCTTTCACCTGGTCATGTTCTAAGTAATCATCGTCCCCTGGATCTCCTCTATACCCCCAGAGTACCATTTCTTCAGCTACCAACTCATTATTTCTTCTTTTCTTTGAAATAACGTTACGTACCCGAAGTAACAGTAGCGTTGTTTTAACATCTACCTGGTCCGTTCGCACAACCGACATTCTAGAAAACGGTGATTCCTCATCCTGAAATGCCAGCCCCATAACCTTCTGTGATAATTGCTCTATAAAGGGATGGTTACGTCCCAGGTAATAAACATCTTCAGGCAAGGGAGCTTCAAAACCCACCTTTATTTTTTCTTTATCCGGCAGTAGTTCTCTGAGTCGTTTTGAAAGGTGTGTTGTATTTAGATAGTACTGGTCTGATTTGTTTGGAACCGGTCGTAACTCAATACCTATATAATCGGCGGCATCCTTTACGAACTTTTCTACATCTGCAGGACTTCCAAGAGCTTCATCAGAATCCACCAAATATTCTTTAATTTCTTCCGGCTTTATGGCTCGCTGTGCAAAGATACTTCTGGTCGCTTCCTCACGACTTTTTGCACGCTCAATAGCCAAGCTTGCCTGATCTGCCCCTTTTTTAACTACCTCATTTTGGAAACCAAGCTGCAGCTGGCTCATATCTGTATTCACCGAACCGGGATTCAGTAATACCGCATTTAGCACAGCCTCCATAATGGATTTACTGTCATCAGGAAATGGAATGGAAATGCCGGTATCCTTTTTAATCTGTCGAGCCTTTCTTAATAGGACCTTTAAAACCGTCGCATCAATTGGATTACCACCTCCATATAAAAGTGCTGTCTTTACCTTAGAAGCTGTTTGCCCAAAACGATCTACTCGACCCTCTCTTTGTTCAATTCTATTGGGATTCCAAGGCAAATCATAGTGTAATACAGCCGTAAAGTGATCCTGGAGGTTTATCCCCTCACTAAGGCAATCAGTAGCAACTAACACCCTATACTTCTGTTTTCCTAAAGCCTCAACCTTTTCTTTTCGTTGCTCATCAGCTAACTCGCTGGTAACTGATTCTACTTCTGTATCACGAATATAGCCGGATGGTAAGTTATCACGAATTTGATCTGCCACGTAGTGAGCAGTGGAAATATACCGGCAAAATACTATAGGATTGTATCCGTCCTGTAGCCACTCCCCAACAGTGTCAATGGCTGCCTTCACCTTATTATCCTTAGACGGCTTACCTAAGTCTTCAAGTCGATTGGCATAATTTCTCAATCGTTGGGCTTCAGCTTGCTTTACCTCAAGTGATGAGGTAACAGCCGTCGGCTCAACATCCTCATCCTGCTCGTCATCATCCAAGACTAACATTTTGGCCGTTTCATCATCGACCTCGTCCAGCTCATCTTCTTTTTTATTTGCTCGTTTGCGCAACATAGAAACGCCTGCAGTAGGACTTGAAATAATACCTCGCAATAACCCAAGTGCTGTCCAGTAATGAATATGCTTCGACTCGGTATCAGCCTGAATCATCTCTTTTGCATAACCAAGGAAATCGGTAAAAAGAGCTTGATAATCACTGCTTAACTGGTACTCCAGCTCCTCAAATTCTCTTTCAGGGAATTGCGTTTCTTCTCCCATCCACTGAGTAACATCCCCACGTCTTCGCTGAACAAAATACTTTGATAGCTCCCTTCGGGTCTTTTGGTCTGAATTCGCAATCTCAACACTAGAAAATTCAGGCTTCAGCATTCCCAATATAGATTGGAAAGAAGTCTCAAATCCCCTGTGGGGAGTTGCAGTAAGTAGTAATAACTCCTGTCCTTCTTTTTTAGAAATATCCTTGATTAAGGAATGACGCATCTGTGTATTTCGGTGCTCACCAGGTGGCTCTGCACAGGTGTGTGCTTCATCAACAACTACCATTTCCGGGCACTCATTGATAAAGGTCTGCCGATAATTATCCTGTTTTATATAATCAATAGATATAACCTGATACGGGAAATAATTAAAAATAATCGTATCGGGTGGCATCTTGCGCTCCAGATAAGAAATAGACTCAGAGCGGATAACGACAGGATCAATATTGAATTTTTCTTCTAGTTCTTTAGCCCACTGATCGCAAAGGTGCGGGGGACAAATCACAGAAAAACTATCAATATCTCCTCGTTCTAATTTCTCCTTAACAACAAGCAGTGCTTCGATGGTCTTACCAATACCAACATCATCAGCAATAAGGAGTCGTGTTGTTTCTTGGCGTAATGCCATAATCAAAGGCACTAATTGATAGGCTCTCGGTCTGAATGATAATTTCCCGAAAGACCGAAACGGACCCGCCCCATTTCTAAATGATAATCTTATTGCATTGTACAATACATTGGTAGAAGAGATATCACCAAACTTATCAGGGGAAGGCAGCGGGAATTGAAAAGGCTTGGGACGATCCTTGCCATCAAGTAGTGGCAAATAAATTCCCGTTTCTTCTGTTTCCGTACCGCCAAGGGGACGTAATTTTAAAAGCTGATCGTTATTTGATGGCTGTACGACCCAGTTTCTATTTCGTACCGATACTAAAGTACCCGGTTTATACTCCATTCTTTCTTGTTACTTAAAATCTAAATTTGAACTTCTTTAAATATATCCGGACGACTCTCAACAAAGGAGTTAAAATCTTGATCATAACGATATACCAACACCTGGTACCCCTTTTTGCGAAGGGCTTTGCGTTTCTTTTCATCCTCAGTCTGTACCCCGGGCTTGTCATGAACATTGCCGTCAACAAAAATGACTACGTTAGGCTCGTAAAAGAAATCAGCATTAACGTATAACTCATCTATACTGTACTGTGCTTTATCAGGAAGTGCTAATCCACTATCTGCAAGATAATTCAAAAACTTTTCTTCAAGGCCGGAGTTTGGGTCTATTCGCTCCCGAAGATAATCAAGCTGCTCTGAATAATTTCTATTCGTTCCTTTCTTTTTTGGATCCGGCTCAGCAGCTTTAAGTAATTCCAGTGCCCCTTTTATCTTATGACGGTCCAGTAGTTTATGATGATATTGGTTGTAATAGCTGAGCAAATCATCATAAGATGCCTGCGGCAACTCTTTCTCATCTTCTTTTGGTTTCGTAAAGTGACAAATTTCATACGCCTTTTCTACTACCTCCCTGAATTTTCGGGGTTGATCAGACAGTGTTTTCAGAACCCCTAAGCTTCCTTCTGATGCCTCAAACACAAGAATATTCGGAGCTTCTTTATCTCCCATAAGCTCTACACGAATTTCATTGGGCTCCACTCTAAATACTTGCTCAATAGCATTTTTCAAGGCGTACTGGAGTGTTATTACTCCTTCATATTCTAATCCCAGACTGGATGTCGGGTGTAAATAAATCGCGTCAGCCGTATCCTTTACATAAAGTTGAACATTAGCAAATTCATCAACCGACTCTTCTTTTTCTTTATCTGCTATATTTCCTTTTTCCCATTCACCTGTAGTTAGGTTAAGCAGAAATCCTTTTTCGGTGGAGGTACGCCACCTTCGATTGATGAAGTAAAGCTGAGCTGCGGGAATGTACCTCATCGTCATCAAGTTCCCCTCACGCCCTTTGAGTTCGATGTTTCTGACCCGGTCCATACTTCCATCAACCTTGAAATAGGTATCAATCTCATAACCCCGGGATTGTCTTTCTTCCTCATTACATGAAATCCTTTTACGTGGCCTTGTCTGTACCTCTCCCATGTGGGTCAGGTTGTTAATAATCTCCCTGGAATTATCATCGTCAAGCTGTTCTTTTGTGAAAGGACATAATTCATTTTCGAAATCCTTTCCATCGAGGATATATCCACTTTTCTTTGCCACCTTAGCTCTAGTCAATTCTTGGGATGCATCATTGACATTCATCCTTGTCA
Source organism: Halalkalibaculum sp. DA384 (assembly GCF_043951955.1). NCBI lineage: Bacteria > Pseudomonadati > Balneolota > Balneolia > Balneolales > Balneolaceae > Halalkalibaculum > Halalkalibaculum sp. DA384. Next base: position 18,364 of record NZ_JBINJE010000036.1, read on the forward strand.
CAGAATAGGTAGAGCCGTTATGATAAATTATATTCCCAGGACCAAACTCTCTTAGGGCAATATTTCTGGGTCGAGAAAGATAATCTCCCTCCATACTTATCTCATGGGACGGCATATAGGCACGAATAGGAAGACGAGTAAAGTTGTACCCAGGCAGAAAGCCTTCTGAGGCTAAGTAGCGATAGGGGTAAAATTCTGAAAGATTTCCTCCTCCGCGATATTCATTTTTAAGCAAGGCTATTTGCCGCCTTGCCTGATCCTCATTTATACCAGCTAATTTCTTTTCACTACTTCCCGCTTGATACGTTGGATTATCGAGAATATTCTGAGCCGTTCTTCTCTGAGAAATGGCATCTTTGTATAGTGATCTCCACCTTTCTAAGGCTTCACTAAATCTACTAAACACATCATTAATCTTACTATCTAACCACTCTTCAGAATACCAAGGCAAATCCGATTTTATATCAGATATTACACGGTTGAATAGCTTTTTAATTTCAAGTTTCTTCCTGTCAGAAAAGTCGAACTTTAATTTAACTTCCTCTTTAATGGGCAAATTATCTTCATTCCCCAGGTCAAGAACATTTGCAAGCGAATCATTTAAATCCCTTAGACCTATCTCCGATAAACAGATTGCATTTAGATGACTCATAATAAGTTCTTCATTATGCATATCCATTCGAGGTGGCAATACCTCGCCGGCCACCATATCTTTTGAGTTTTTGAAATAGTGGCGATCATGGGAAGAATAGTTAGCGCAGTAGGTAAATGCTAATGCAGCCTGACCACTCCGTCCGGCCCGCCCACTTCGTTGGGCATAGTTTGCAGGGTTGGGAGGTACATTTCGCATATGCACTACATTTAGATCAGCGATATCTATTCCAAGCTCCATGGTAGGAGAACAAAACAGTGCATTTATATCTCCCTTCTTAAATTCCTCTTCCCTGTTTTGACGCTGTTCATTATTAATTTGACCTGTATGTTCGGATCCATTAAAAAACAGCTCATAATCCAACTGGTTCTTGTAAAGATCTCGGAAATAAGTATTAATCTTAGCTTCCGTATTCTTGTAGGACCGATTATTTACAGGATCTCCGATTAACGTTTCGCCATCACCTTGCTTCCATATAATGGCGTTAGCTAAAAGTTGGTATATCTTTTTTGTTTCTCCAGAGCCTCTATCGGGGACTTCTTCAATTTTAAAATATGTTCCACTGAGTTTATAAAGAACATTCCCAAGGAGCTCCCGGTACGATTCTTTGCCCGTTATATGTTCCTCTAACTCGGGTAATTCTTTCAAGTAACGCCCCAGCTTACTTAAGTACCCAATACTTTCAGTAGGAATTTTTTTGGGCTTTCTGTCAAAAGGACTAAAACGCATCCAATTTGGTCTTTCAATACGTTCATTTTTGTCAAATCCCCATTCCTCATTTAAAGCATCACTTATTTTTTTCTCGTTCTCTTCTACTCGATCCGGCTTCAAAGATTCATGGGCAATAGCATATTTTTTCCTGAAATAATCTAATATCTGATAAAGAATCTCGCGTCGTTGTTCAGGCATCATATCAGAAAAGCCAGGAATATCATTCCACCCTTCCTTCTTGCTTATCTCATCCAAATAGGCGTAATCAAGCTTAAGCAAGCCGCACTGTTCAAGATTAGGCAATGTCACCCGCCAGCCATATTTTAGATCATACAGTAAATCATATAGTAGTTTCTTTTTTAATGCCTCCTCATTGTGATTTACCACATGCATTGCATCTGGTGCAAGAGGGTTTTGGGCGTATTCCTCTTCCCTTAAATCAAGCGTTTTAAAAACAGATTGTGCAATAACCGAATGATCTAACGAATTATCATCCGCCTGATTTAGTGCTTTATAGATAGCCGCCCTTAGTCGTACTGTTTTGGTAAAATCATTGAAGTGACCTGCTTGTAAGGAAGCATCCTGTCTAACATCAGTAAAACTTAATAGCTTGCTTGCCTCTTTATCATAATTAGCCTCTTTCAGTGCTTTGACAGTTGCCTGCGAAATAACTGATGTAGCTGTACTTCTCGCTTCACTGCCTAACTTTGTGAGCTTTGTATATTCACTTGTTGAACCGTGATAGAAGGCTCCAGCGGTTGGATCGAATGGTAATGGTGATTTGATAAACCATGCCTTTACGTAACCTTCCTCCTCAGTAAGGGAGTAATTACCCTGACGATCAACCCAAATCTCATGTGGTACTTTTTCTTTATACTTCTTTCGAATCTCTCCCTTTTTAGTTTTCCAAGAATCGGGCAGATAGGTAATATCATCATACCTCCAAACCAGTTCATCGTGATCAAAGACGATATAACCACTGCTCAAGTCCTGTTCCTCATCTTCTTCTGAAGTCTGTTCATTAAAATCACGTTGTTCTAAAGTCAGATCAGCTTCATTTTTCTTTACGCAGATAAACTCGTGACCGGATACCCGACTAAACACCACAGGATACAATGGAACAGATTCTCCCTCTTCTACAGTAAAGTAACCGGCATCCAATTTAATATCTTCATCAATATCCCTTTCCGCCGGGCTTATTAATTTCACATGGACCGATCCCGTTTGCGAGATGAACTGATGTAACTTATAAGGCAGCCATTTTTTACGAATTCCTTTGTCTTCGTTCTTAACATTTATTTGTTCTGCCCATTTTAATAACTGCCTGATCTTTTTAGCACACCATTCAACCTCCACTTCAGTAAGCTCCGAAAGTTTTTCGGAAATTTCATTAAGTGTCCGAGGTTTTTGGCGAACATACTGGCCTTCTTTCTCTTGAAGTCCGATATCCCGTTCAAGCCATGCCCCTAAGGCATTCTTTTTTAAATTCTCAGCCCTATCATTGATATCAATCTTTTCATCAAGAGCCTGAATTAATTTCTGTTTCTTCTCTTTGGGATTAAGCTCTTCAAATCCCAACTCAAATGCCTCATCAATAACCTGACCTTCAGTAAACTTTTTGCCGAAGATAGTTTTTCCGACATCTGCAACCGCTTCTCTCTGTTCTAATAACGTACTACCGGTAGCCATCGTAGCGGAAGTCCCGATGCATACTAAATCATTTCTGCAAGCACTTCTGATACGTCTGATCTGCATCGCTACATCTGATCCCTGCCGCCCCCTGTAGGTATGAAGCTCGTCAAAAACCAGAAACTTAAGTGACTGCTTGAAGCTTTCCCGCAAGTTCTTTTCTCTCAGCCTGGTCATGATGAGCTCCATCATCATGTAATTGGTCAAAATTATATCAGGCTGTTCTTCAATAATACGTTCTCGTTCAGTATCGCCTTCTTGTCCTGTATATTGCGCAAATTGTATTGGAAACTCCTTACCTGATTCAACATAATTACTCTCGTACTTTTCAATTTCATTATACTGGGAATTAATTAATGCATTCATAGGATACACTATGATTGCTTTGACCCCATCCTCATCCGGGTTACACAATACATAATCGAATATAGTCCCCAAATAAGTTAATGACTTACCTGACCCTGTACCGGATGTGACAATGAAATCTTCACCTTTGGTACCAAACTCTAAGGCTTTGACCTGGTGGTCATACAAATCGTAACCCTTAAAAATATTATTAACTTCCGGATGTAGAACTCCCTTTTTACAAAGATTTTCTACACTTTCTCCTTTTTTATAAGAAGGGTTGAACTGAATTAGTGGTTCAGGCCAAAGTTTTCCCTCGCTAAGCTCTTGATCTACCTTTTGCCTTATCTTTTCATCTTTAATATCAATAAAAGACTCAACAAAAGATTCGTATTCCCCGATTATCTGCTGATGAATATCAAATATGTCCACAACGAAAGAGGTTAATTTAAATAAAGACCAACCTGCTCAACAATATGTAAAATTTGTAGGATTGGCTAAGAAAGATTTAAAGTGTACAATTAAATATTCTGGATTAATGAATTATAAACGTGTTCATAAGCTTTATTTTGGTCGTATTCAACCTCAGGACGTAATAAAGCCTTTATATCTCCCGTAAATTCTCTGTCTTGCATCTTTTCTTCCATATTGAGTTCGAACTCTCTGCTCGTGGGCGGTCGGTTGTCATTTTCTTCAATATATGCCCGGAAACACCGAATAATACTTCCAGTATCAACTTCAATATTTGTAAGAGCATAATGGAGATCAAAAAGATCGCGCCCCTTTTTGCGCTGATATAATGCTCTAAGCTTAGTCCCCAACAGTTCTTCTGGCTGATAGGTCACGATATCTGCAGAACCGCTAAACCAGCGATTTTCGACAGCAAAACTCTGCTCATTTAAATCCAATATGTTTATATGTTCCCTCGTATTAATCTCAATTTTAATACGCATTTCTGGTGGCGGCGGATATTCCGTTTCGAAGGAATAATACACAGTCCAATTATGATCGGCTGATTGCACCTCTCGGTCTTCCTTTCCTCCAAGAAATAATAATTGGTCGCGAATAGCTTCGAGTATAGGTTTAATACGACCTTCCTTGAGTTGAACCAGATCAATATCTTCTGAATAGCGAGCCTGAGGATGTAAGAATAATTTGTGTAGTGCTGTCCCACCACGGAAAGCAAGGTGTTCTCTTAAAAGATCATTTGAAAACAGTTCTACTAAAGCTCTTGAAATAACCAGATCTTGTTCTATTTGTGCATCTTGTTGCCAAGGAGCTGTAGTACGCCAAGCATCTATATAAGCCTTCGGTATCATAATTCTGCTTCAATCTCTATGTTCGGTATTACTTTCCAACGATTTGGAGCGCGTTGATTATCGCTTTCTTCAGACGTACTTAGTTTAGTAGGATAAAATGTACGTTCATCAAGAGCTTGGTAAATAGCATCTGCCAATTCAGCTTTACTGAGCACCTCATCAATTATATATCCTAATCGTTGAAGGGTCGTGGTTTGGTTGAATCTTTGTGCTGCTTTAAAGAGATCTGACGATTCAATATTACTTTGTAATTCAGATAAAACGGTAGCTGCTCTATTAAATCCGCCAATCCGATCTACATAGAATAACAGATCAAAAGCTGTTAGCTCAGGTGATGAAATATTTATAAAGCCTGCATCTGTTTTTTGCTCTTGGATATCTTTTTTATTCCACTCCTTTTTTAAACAAAACACTATAGATTGTCGCCGATTATCTATAGGACGAATATAGGATGAATCATGAACAACAAATTGTTGCTGAGGTTGTTGGTGCGCTGCCCCATGGTACATGGCGGCCGTCAATAAGCCAACATAATATTCACGATCCAGGAAGGTCATTAAATCATCAATGAAATATCCAAGGGGAAGGGTCTGTCGCGTAGAATATTCAGGTGGTATTATTAAGTAGAACTTATTTCGTAATCGAGAAATTTTGTTCTGTTCAAGTAATCGTTGAGTCGTTTTTTTAAAAGCATTTTCAGATAACTCAAACTCTTTCTTTACCTCATCTGCAGTAAACGTAAAGCGGCCCCGGCTTCTTTGCCGATCTAAAAATGAATCTAAGTATTCGTAGTGATTATTAGCCATAATTTTAGTTTTTACCTACAAAATGGGTGGAAGTTCGACCCCTTTTGCAGTTAATAACTAAAAAACTATTTAAAAACAACCATATTATTGATTAACCTAAATCTAATTCATGTAACTGGCGATAGCCCCTTTCATTTAAGGAGTTTAATGACATTACTTATGTCATCGAAATAGTCAATCATATCTATATTTCGGCACTATTCTTTGATTACTGCCAATAATTTGAAATATAATTCCCTGGAAAAGGATAGCGATATAATAGCTTTCCCAATTTTAAATAACCATCAAAGATCATCCCAGGAAGCTGGATATCCCTTTTCATTCAGGATAACTTCAATATTAGCATTAATAGACTCTGCAACTTTAAGAAATCCATCAACCTTATACTGAATCAAATAATCAGCTAAATCATATCCCTCTTCTTTATCGCGGCGGGAGGCATTCTTCTCCAGAAGATCCGAAACCGTGATATCACAAAAGTACGATAACCCCTCAGCCCGTTCTTGCCAATCTTTGCATGCTCCCAGGTCTGGAAATAAGGTCACGCTTCTGCCCATCAGAGACTTGCAGCGTTGCGGGTTAAGGTTGGATTTTGCCCCCGCTGCCAGCCATATAAACTCCGGAAAATAAGCGCTACTGATAATAGCCGTTTTCTCACTTTCTACGATGGCAATGGGAACAGTTTTATCGCCAGTTAGCAGATGTTCACCAAACAGGCACTGTTCAAGGTTGTAGGAATTGTACATAATGCTGTGTACCCAATGGATATGGTTATAAGGATGCTTCACGCGGTGCCCACAGTCATCGTAAAGCATTACTTTGCCCGTACGAATGTTGCCTTGAACATCAATTTGCCAAAAAACGGTTGCTCCTTCCCAATACCTGGATGTCCCAATCTTATAGGTGTCAATTAGGTTGCCTGCGGTATCTATATCAAACAAGGTGCGCAAATACTGCACAAATGTATTCCGCTTATACCCTTTCAGGCTGGCAGAAAAATATGTTTGGGGTATATAGTCAGCAGGTTTGGGCATGTCCTGAAAATTGGGATCAGGCTTCCAAGATGAAGCATCCCGGTTAGCATATCCATGGTTATAGGGATCCTTAAAATACCCGCAACTACTTTCCCGATCACAACGTCCATATTCATTATCAAGATACTTATCGGTTTGATAGTCTTTGTATCTAACAAACCGTTTCTTTCGGCATTGCGGGCACCCGAACTTCCTGCTGCCCTCATCAAGTCTGTAGCGATATGATTTCATCTCTGGTCTCATAAAAAAAGTTTTTACTGCAGCTACATTTGCTACATCTCCTACATCCGCGAGGATCTTGTAGCGTTTAAATGAAGGTGCTATGTAGTTGATGTAGCAAATGCAGGTTCAAAAGAAAAGTTTTTACTGTTGCCCCTTCTTCAGGTACACAACATTACCGTAAGACTTGCGCGTTACCTTTATTCCATTATTTTGAATACGTTTGCTAAACTTTCGCTTGCTCACCGGATAGTATCCATCTTCACCACAGAATCCTTTGTATTCGCTATATATTTTAGAAAGCTTCTCATAATGATCAAGGGATTTTTCGTACCCGCTATCATTGATGAACATCTGCACAGAATCGGACTCAAGTCGGTATCTCTCATTTTGTTTCTCTACTGCTTGGCAAGTTGTGAATCCTCTCTGCTTTAAAAGCCGTTGAAGTCCATCTAAGACCCAATTAAACACTCCTGAAAGTTCATTTCTGATAATCTTTGCCGCTAACTCTTTATCCTGCTCGGACTCCGGGATCGTTTTGTCAAAAGGGACAATCATAAATCGCCTGAAAAAGGCATTCGAATGTTCTACATCGGATGGTAACTCATTACAGTTAAATATGAGCTTTGCATAATCGGTAAGGGTAAAAGGATCGCCGTAGGGCAGACGTGCTTCAACAGGCTCGCCAGAAACCAATTGCTTAAATATTGACGTCTCCATGTTGCCATTTATTTCACTGGCATAGTTGACTAGACGGTTTGCCAACTTAGCCCGGTAATACCCTGACTTGTCGGTTAATGACTGAAGCGTATATGTTGAGACGTTCTCACTGCCAAGGAGGGCATTTACGATTTCAAAAAATACGCTCTTCCCATTCGCCCCTGCACCGTAGAGTATTAGGGCCTTCTCAAGTTTAAGGGTCGAGGAGCTGACAAAAACGTATCCTATATACTCGGCAAGCAACCGCTGAATATCCTTATCAGGTAAAACGTCATCCAAATATTGACTAAACAGCGGCGCAGAGGCTTCCTCGTGATATCGAAATGGTAGTTGATAGGTAAGAAAGTCCGCTTGCGTAGCTGGACGGACTCTGACCGGCTCCTTGCTCGCCGGGTTAATGGCGACCGTCCCATTTTCAAGATTTACTAGGACAAGCCCGCCAGGCTTTTCAGGAGTGGGCAGGTGGGCCATACTCATAAATTGCTTGAGTAGCTTCTCCCGAAACTGGTAATAATGGGCATCAAATTTATTAACCCCCATTTTTTGGGCTGCCTCGCCTAAAAAGGTTTCCAGTTGCTCTTCTGGGAGCTGACTCCAGTAGGCGCCATTGTACAGGTAGATGAAATCATGCTTCTTACACAGCCCCCAATTATTGTTAGCAGCAAGTTCCAATATTTTTTCAATGGTAATTACGATAAAGTGTTTATTGTTGAGTTTGTCAACCCCGGCCTCCCGGTAAAAATTGACCTCTTCTACCATTTGAAGTAGCTTCTTCAATATCTCTTCATGGGGTGTAGGGGAGGGTGGCCTGGCGTGTTTTAGTACACCGTTTTTTAGTTTCTCGGGCGTTATGAAATTCATTTTTTTACCTCTCTTGATCCTTTACTTCTGTATTGGCATCCATCCACTCCATAACTTCTGATTCACGAAAACCGACAGCATTTTTTGAGATCTGGACTTTGCGGGGGAAGTCGGGCTCCTTCATTCTATCGTAGAGCGTTGACAATCCAATTCCCAAATATTCGGCGAGTGCTTGTGGTCGTATTAACTTTTCCATAACGGTCAGTAGATTTATTCGTTCTTGTTTGTTACTGACCGCAAAGTATCGGAACTGCAGGGAATAGATTAAGAAGTAATTATTTACTTCATGAAGGAATTAATTACTTCATCCCTTCGGGAACTGCTTTCTTGATGCGTTTTTTAAATTGTCTGTCGGAAATATTAATGAGTTCGGGATGTGCTGTTTCTATATACTTAAAGATCTGATTTATATTGACGTTACCCTCATACTTACCAGACTCATGAATGATTTTGAACATTCTTTTCTGGCCATTTCTATTCGTTATTATTGACTGTCCTAACATATATTGATGAAGTAATTTTGTCACTATTTGCTCAACTTCATCTTGAGGAACGTCTGCGCGTAACGGTGCACCTTTCCTCTTTGCACCTAGTATCTCTTCTTTTTCTTGTACCTCTAACCCTCTATAATCGACAAGGTTTTTAGGATAGTTTTCATCAATGATTCTATTTGTAATAGATTTTACACCTAGTAGGTGGTAAAAAGCTTGTTCATATCTTTGGCCGTATACAATTATTGACTTTAGAGCCCTTAGTGCTTTTCCCTCTTGCCCATATTTATTGTATGCCCTGTATATCTCAGCGATCTGGTTAGAATTAAAATTGATAAACTCGTCGGGGCTATGAATATGATTCAAATTACCTACCTCCCATCTGATATGCCCTGTTATATTTTCTACCAGCATGCGATGATTGGAAGCAAGCAAATCCTCCGCACTATCTTCCACATCTGAAGAGGGAGTAGAATCGAAAATTTCTCCTAAAAAGTATTCTATATCATCAATATATAAATCGACCTTCTCCTTTAACTCTCCCAGTCGCTTTTGAAGACCTTCTTTTACTGTCAACAACTCTGCATAAGTAGCAATGGGATTTTTTGAGGTATTATAATACTTCACATAGCGATCATATCGCTCCTGAATGATTTCCTGATCAACCAGCTGCATTCTTTTTGTGTTATCCTAATATGTGAATCTTGGCTTCTGATTTTTCACCTGAGATTATACTTTTAACCCGCCAACTCCAACGATTTAATGCTTCAAGCTTTTTATCGGTATAGTTGTACCACTGGTAATGCCTGCCTGTGACTCCCTCTACCTGATGGTTCAAAATCTTCTGAATCACAATTTGATCGACAAGGCTTTCTTCCAATTTTGTAGCTACAGTGCGCCGAAGATCATGAAGTCTAAAGTCTTTAACTGAGGTTTCATCTTGAATTTTTTCCGTGGTACTCTTGACGCTGTTTAGTGGCTGACCGTCAATCCGTGGGGATTCGAATACGTAGTCACTTTTACCCGTCATTGGCTTTAGTTTCTCTATTAATTTCATGACCATTTCAGGTAATGGTACCTCGTGTTGACGATTACTCTTTGTATTTTCCTCAGGTATCGTCCAAATATCAGCTAAAAAGGCTTTAGGCTTCGGTCTTCCATCTTCGCCTATCTCGATGCGTTTGCAGGGCTTATCCTGTTCAATGTCCGACCATTTCATTTGCATCGTTTCCGTCCTTCTTTGCCCGGTCAGCAATAGAATTTTATAGTAAGTTTGAATGGGCTCAGGTGTTGTTTCCCAGTATTCCCAAAGCTCTTTTATTTCATCTTCATTATAAACGCGATTTCTCACATTCTCGCCCTGGTCAAAAACAGGGGTATTAACTACCGGATTGGCTTGCAGTTTTATTCCAACGTTTTTTAATCCGAATTCAAAAATTTTGGATATCGTTGACCGAATCCGATTAGCCATAGTAAAAGCATCCTCTTCAAAGGCTTTATGATTTAATACCTCTCGGACATGATGGTCTGTCATTTCCGACACATACAAATCTCCCCAATTGTGCTTTTCCAACAATTCAACATCAATAATTCGCTGATATTCATCCCGAGTACGTTCAGCAAGCTTAGGAAGATGTTGCTTTGAAAAAATAGCGGAAAGTTCCTTGAACGTTAATTCTTTGGGTTTGTATTTTCGTTTCTTTTTCTCCTCCTGCGGATCGATTCCATTATTTACTTCAACTTTTAATTCCCGGACTCGTGCTCTTGCATCCGACAAACTAACTTCCGGGAACTGCCCAATTGTGAATCGTCTATTTTTGCCAGCAAATCGATACCGGTATGCGAAGGTTTTCGTACCGGTTTTTGACAGTCGTAAAATTAACCCAGATTCATTTTCATCATAATATTCAATCGGCATTTTGGAAGCTTGTAATCCTTTAACAAATCGGTGTGTAAGTTTTTTTTCTGGCATATATTTTTTTGTGAACCCTGAATTGCCTGACCAATAATCAGACATGCCAGGGTGTATTAATGATGATTTATTTCCTGTTACCCAAATCCAAATTTGGGTAACATTTGGGTAACAGAATACCTGGCTTGGGCCGTAAACGCCCGTAACCGTACGGAATGATAATACGCCCTAATTTGATGTGAGTCAACGATTTACCGAAAAATTCGTAATCGCCCGGAAACCTACGGAAAACCCTTAAATCTGACTTCGGATCAGAAGGCTGAGGGTTCGAAGCCTTTCGGGTGTATTTTTGAACAATGGGTCTGTCAAATGTTCGACAAGTATATTGTCAATATTTACATCTTTCCAACGTAAGCTGACATTTTCTTTCGTCATCAATCTTCTCCAAATTGGTATTATATAAGCTGTTCCGGAAAAGGTTTTTAATCCGAATTTTTCACAAGTATTTCGGATAAAATCATGTCACTTTTTGAGTGACAATAACTTATATCATTTTCTACTGCCAAATTAGCAACTACCCGCAAAACTTTGCATTCCAGACAGTTTGATTATATTGTTAGCTCTTGGCATGAAAATAGTTAGCCCGCTAAAAGCTCTATTTCAGGCTCAAAGTTGTAATTATATAATTTTTGGTTATTATCCATTACAACATGCCATTTTCAAAAGCATATATCGCTCAATTTCTTAGCATCCCCCTATTATTACTCGGGGTCACTTTCCTCTCATTGCAACCGGTTGTTCACAATGGGGATTCTGTTCTTGACTCTGGTTTACAAACAAACAGTGACCACACCCCATCCAACACCAGCGGAGAACTACACCCAGCTACAGGCAAAACGGAAGCCATTTCATGCAGCCTGTTAACATGTGTTAACGCCTGTGCACATGACGCTGACCTGCCGGTTGATAAACAAGCTGATGACAACGGCAACTTGTTTAGACTCTCACTAAGTGAATGGGAGGACAATCAACATTCCGGTACCGGAATGAATGCGCTTGTTTTTATTCAGCAGGATCGTGCACAATCTTTTTTACCCGCAGAAGTTTTCTCTGTGGAGGCGATATATCATATCAAAAATCATCGATTCATACGGGGAATATACAGCAGTTTAGTTACCAACCCACCTGTATTTTCTCATAATATAGATTTCTCTCCTCTTGTCAGTGGCATAGCTATAAATGCCCCTTAGGTTTGCTTTTGAACAGCATTCATTCTTATCAAAAAAACACAAATACGGGCAAGAGGGCTTTTAAAGCCAGGAATGCTGTCCATTTTCAACGCCAGAGCGTATCCGAACCTGCAGTTTATACTCCATACATGGGGATTTCGAATGTGCAAACAGGCTGAAATTGGGCAAAATGACGGTTTTATAAAGACCTTGGCAAGATATCGGTCAAAGCAACCTGGTCATTGCACGATGATTTATTCCTGCGATGAAATCACTTTTGATTTGTGTTGTATCGGATACCATTCTGGGATGGCTACTTATGCAAATTGCATGCTTGCTTCATAAGCTGAGAACCTTATCCCCCAACACCGGGTATCATAAATCAAAAACATTACGTGAATTCCAGGTTCGTATGGGCCTTAGACAATCTGCCCCGTACTACACAACACAACCCTTTATAGACAATACGTGATGAAAAAAATATTTCCCTTGATTTTACTGCCATTGATTCTATTTATTAACGCTTTCAGCCAGAATAACAATGCCGATTTTACTCCTTCGGCTGAAGAAGAACCTGCCTTACCTACAGAAAAAGTAGCCCGGGAGTCCGAAATTGGAGTACATATTGACCGCTATCTCTCGGGTATCGAAGTGATGGGGTTTTCCGGTGCTGTTATTGTCAGCGAAGGCGACAATATTGTACTGAGGAAAGGCTATGGCCTTGCAGACCGCGAAACCCGGCGCCCCTACACGCCAACCACTGTGCAGTCGCACGGCTCGATCACCAAGCAGATGACCGGAGCTGCAATCCTGTTGCTGGAAAGCCGCGGACAGCTCTCCGTCGATGATCCTGTTGCCAAATATTTCGATGACATTCCAAGGGGGAAGCAAGATATTACGATTCATCAACTGCTTACTCACTCATCCGGCATGCCGGGTGGAGTTGGATCGGATGAAGAGCCCACGGGAGCCCGGGCCTATATCGATCGCGTGATGAGGGTGCCCCTGCAATTTGATCCCGGTACAGATTATGCGTATTCCAATGTCGGGTATGCACTACTGGGAATGATCGTGGAGCAGGTATCGGGCCAGGGGTATGAGCAGTTCCTGCGTGAAGAACTGCTCTTGCCGGCCGGTCTGACGGAAACCGGTTACCTGCTTCCCACCTGGGATCGCGACCGGCTGGCGGTGGGATACCGACATGGTGAACGGTGGGGATTCGTCTATGAGCGCGGCTGGCTCAGAGACGGACCGGGCTGGCACCTGCGCGCCAATGGCGGACTGCACACCACGGCAGATGACATGTATCGATGGTTTAAAAACATCCTGCAAGGCCAGGACGTGTTGGGTAAAGAGACGGTAAGGCGCTGGACCAAGGGTTATGTCACCGAAAGTAACGGTGCATCCAGGTATGGGTACGGATGGGTGGTGTACGATTCCGAGTGGGGACCGATGATTGCCCACAGCGGCAGTAACACGATCTTCTCAGCGGACTTTGTTTGGCTCCCGGAGAAGGAATTTTTCTTTTATATCCAGGGCAATACGTCCATGATCGCCGCTGACGAGTTACGCAGTTCCATTCTGGGTGCAGCATTCAAGTCTGATTTCCTCATGCCCCCGCTCGTCGGGTCTGAAGATAATGCCAATCCCGGGCTCGCTCAGGAAAGAGAAGGGGGCTATTATCTTGATGGAGGTAAACTGGAACTTACGACCGACGACACGCGGCTAGTCGCCAAGCTATGGGGGCAACCTGTCCTGAACCTCATGCTAAATCCCACAGAGCGGCAGAAGAAACATTTTGCAAAACTTAACCGGCGCACCAGGGATGCTATGGACAAGCTTGAGGCGGGCCGGAAGGATGCCCTTGCAGGCTTGATGCGTGAAGGGGAAGATCCCATCGCCCCCACCAGTGTTTTGCTTAACCGTATCAACCAAATTGGCAATCTCGATTCGCTCCATGTTATAGGAACGTTTGCCAATACGCCCGGTTCACGGTTTGCAGATTATGGTCCCTGGACCACCTTTGTGTATGCAGAATTTGCAAACTGGAATCAATACTGGAACTTCGTCTGGAATAAAGATAGTACTTTTGAAGGGGATTATAGCGGCCCGTGGCCAACCTTCATTTTGATTCCAACAGCAAGAGATCAGTATACCGGTATTCGCCAGGGGCCACCCTGGGACACTATCGAAATCCTTTTCCGGGATCCGTGCCTTGTGGTTGCAGAACAACGTGCCTGTCCGGAAATATAGATGCGGTCGGCTTACTGTGACTGGATGTATAGGTGGATCCGTTCTGCTGCAACACCCCCGCGATCAAGTTTTTTGATCCGGGCTGGGTTGACTGCAGGTGGATCCACTTTATTATGAACATTATGAACATTATGAACAATGGGGCTATATCCGAATCCCGAATCCATGCAGCAAAATTAATCGGAGTCCCACATACACCACAAGGATAGCCGTTAACACGCCCAGAATGCGGAGATCAAATTTTTCATTAGACAGGTAGGAACCGAGACTCCCGCCAAGGACTACAGCGATTATCAATTGGAAAATAAGATCACCATCGATTTGGAAGGTACCCGCAACCATCAAACCGATGACTCCGGAAACTGAATTTACGAGTATAAAAACGGAGGCCAGTGAAGCGATAGTCCGGGGATTTTGCCAATTTACCAGGTTGAGGAGCGGAGACAGGTAGATACCCCCGCCAATGCCCGAGATGCCGGCCAACAAACCCACACTTCCGCCGAGAGACATTTTTTTGGGGAGACTAAACTCTTTAGACTTAAGTTTCCAGGCCACAAATTTCAGGATCAGGAATCCCCCCGCCATAATCAGGGCCGAGCCTAAAATCAGGAAAAACGCTGTCTGGGTCAGCTGAAGCTGTGCCCCAATATATGCCATGGGAATGCTGGATACCAGGAACGGCCAATACAGCCGTAAGCTAAACACGCGATTCTTGATAAATACGGACGTCCCAATCGTGACCACACAGATATTCAGAACAAGGGCCGTGGATCTGATTTCATAAAAATCACCGATAAACAGGCTCAAGAGGGCGAGGTAACTTGATCCTCCGCCAAAACCGACAGAACTGTAAAAAAGGGCGATCAGGAAAAAAATGTAGGGCAGGAATTCGATATCCATTTAGGGGTTGTGTTCTTCAAATTACAATGCACTCAACCATATCACCCTTTTGGACCGTTTGCGGGCCATCCAAAAAGGCGAGCGCATTGCCCATGGCCATAGAATGAATCATCGATGAGCTTTGCCGGTTTAAAATTGATACCGTTTGCCCCTCGATACTTGCTTTCAGGAAAACGGGGCGATCTGAACGGTAATCATAATTATGGTCGATGGGGATACGAACCCGCTGCAACCCGGTGTTAGCGGCCCCGCTGAGCTTTTGGAGTAACGGCAACACATGGATGTAAAAACAGGTGAGCGAGGAAGCAGGATTCCCGGGCAGGGCAAATACAAATGTATCGTCCCGTCTGCCAAAATACAGCGGTTTCCCGGGTTTTTGGAAGACTTTGTAAAACAGTTCCGAAACGCCGTTTTCTTCCAGCGCCTGCTTCACATAATCATAATCGCCCACCGAAATGCCGCCGGACAGCAACAGCACATCAGAGTGATCAAGGAAATCAGCAATACCGCCCTTTATGGCAGAAAAGCTGTCTTTAATATGTTTGCTTTCCTCGCAACTAAAACCATATCGATCGAGAGCGGCGCTTAACGCAAAGCTGTTGGATTCATAAATCTCCCCTTCCGATTTAGGGCTTCCGGGCGGCACCAGCTCATCGCCGGTACTGATGATGCGTATCTCCGGCTTTTTGTACACCTGGACGCGGCTCTTCCCCAACGATCCAATGAGCCCGACCGTGGCCGGAGATATAAAATGACCGGCCGTGAATACGGTTTGGTCCAGCGCTAATTCCTTTCCTCTTGGCCGAATGTGCTGCCCCTTGCTGATCGCCTCGTCAACATATAAAGTGTTGTCTTCAACACTGGTTTTTTCCTGCATCACTACGGCCGTGGTATTCTGTGGCACTTTGGCGCCGGTAAAAATGCGCATGGCTTCGCCAGGCTGCAGGGTATGGTCGGCGGTGCTTCCGGCGGGAATCTCCCCGACAATTTCATATTCATCTGAAATGCCTGAAACCGCGTAGCCATCCATCGCTGAGTTATCGAACGATGGCAGATCGAAAGGGGATGTGATCTCCTCCGCCAGCCAGAAGCCCTGGGCGTCCTCGAGAGAGACCTCTTTCACAGTCCGTTCGATATCCTGCTCGTTGACAATTTTTAAAGCTTCTTCTATTGAAATCATTTTCCACCTATTAAATTCATGAAACGATTTTGCCGGTAATGCTTCCCCACTTTCAACACCTAGCCTATTATTTGTGGACTAGTCACTGTTAAGTTTTAATAGGCCTTCCTCAAAAAGTCTAGTCGTCTTTTCCCGTGGCAGAGATGTTCTTTTTTGTGTGTAGTAAAACTAACCCCAAAAGTCACCGGACTTTGAAATTTTTGTTGAGTTCCCTCCGCTAAAACCATTTAACTCGATCCGCTGAACTACACGGATCTCAGACATAAATGGTTTTTTCACGCTTCGGTTTTGTTCACTGTACCTACAAAAATTTCAGAGGCCGGAAACACTGGCAGTAAAAATAGATTTTACCAGATACTGACTTACCGAATACAGGTTACCGATTCACCTTCCACTGGTGGGATTCATCTTCAAAAATTTCTTTGCCGAAAATGGGCACTTTTTCTTTGATCTCATCCACCAGGAACCGGTTGGCCTGCCGGGCGGTTTTGCGGTGAGCGGAGGAGGTAAATACAAAGAAACATAATTCGCCGGCTTTCACGGTTCCCAAACTGTGATAAATATGAGCACAGGTCAGGTCATATTTTGAAAACGCATTCTCCCTGATTTTTTCAACCTCCTTCAGAGCCATCTCTTCATAGGCGGTGTATTCAATGGCAGCCACTGTTTTGCCTTCCACCTCGTCAGCCCGCACCTGCCCCAAAAAGATACTGTGGGCCCCGATGGTTGTTTTGGATTGATGGTGTGCTATGGAATTTGAAATTTTTCCAGGCGGTATCGCACCCTTAACAAAAACTTTTTTAGGCATAACAGGTACCCATTTTAATGGTTAAAGCTGATTCGCACTTTAAGAGTCATCCGCCGGCAAACGGTGGCAAAAAAGAGACTTCATCACCATCCTTTAACATGCCGGAAGACTCAATAGACTGGTTGACAGCAGTTTTAACAGATTCCATCTCCGAAAGCCCATATTTTGAGAAACAACGCTGTTTTAAGGCTTCCAGATCATACTCTTCCCCATCCAAAGTCACTGCTTCTTCTTTCGTACCGGTCTTTTCAGCAATTGAACCAAAGTATTTAATCGTTACGGTCATGCCAAAGATGATTGATTAAATCTCGTTGTCCTTAAGATGTTCATAATCTTCTTCAGTATCTATATCAAAGAAACCTTTCTTGAACGGAACCTCCTCTACTTTTTGACGATGCTGGAGGATAATTTTTTTAGCTCCCACATCACCGGTCAGCTTCTGTAGCCCCGGGAAAAAGCGTTTCCCGAAAATGGCAGGGACACCAACATTCTGCTTATAACGACACGCTGTTATTCGTTGCTCCCCGCTTTTGTGGGTATTGACCAATTCCTGGATCAGTTCACCGGAAACATAAGGCTGATCAGATAAAAGAAACAGAATGCCCTGGAGCGAACTATTTAATTTTAGAGATTCTGTAACTCCCAGCCGAATGCTTGAAGCGATGCCTTCCGACCAGTGCTCATTATAAACAGCGGTAACCTGTGCTAGGTCTGTGGCTTCCCGGATCTGATCGGCATTCGCACCGAGTACAACCACTGAGGGATTGAATTCAAAGGGCCCAATTATATCAATGACACGCTGAAGGAGCGTTTTATTTTCGTACCCCAACAACTGCTTGGGGCGGCCCAGGCGGCTGGATGAGCCCGCTGCCAGGATCACTACTCCTATGCCGGATGACTTGCTCAAAGCTCAATCTCCTCAAATTCACGGTTTTCTTTGTTGTGGATTGAGCCCTCCAGTTCGCGAAGGTGCCGAACGTTGGAATCGGTCAGCACAGCCTGTATTTCGGAGAGTATGGAGAGCCCGATCTCAGCAGGCGTTTCCGCGCCCAGCTGTAACCCCACGGGTGCATAAATTTTTGCGGATTGCTCTTCGGAAAGGGCAATACCCTCCGCCTCCAGGTCATCCAGCATACGCCGGTATTTCTTGTTGGGGCCCAGAATGCCGATGTACGGGACCTGCTCCTCTTTGAGCAACAGCTTAAGTACATCCAGGTCATAATTATAATTATGGGTAATCAGAACAAATGCGGTGTTTTCATTGACCCTGATGTTATCCAGGATTTCGCCCGGGTTGGTGACGACTACCTGGCACGAATTAAATCGCTGCTTATTGGCATGTGTGGGGCGACCGTCAGCAACAATGATTTCCCACCCCAGCGGTTCCGCCATTCGGGACAAGACTTGGGCATCGTTGCCTGCGCCAACCAACACCAGCCTGGGGGGCGGTTCAACAATCTCTATAAATGCATGTTGCGTAACACCGGCTGAGCGATATTCCCCGAAATGATTAACCTGCTTCTTCAGGGAATTTCGAGCAACTGAGGTAATCTTTTCAAAGAGAGCCTGGTCATCAAGCTGTCCTGTAACATGCGATTCTTCATCCACCAGCAACGTGGTGCCGACCTGGTGTTTGGTTTTATCGAGATTAAACAGCGACACAAGGGCTACCGGCCTTTCGACATGCTCTGCTTTTCTGAGCAGTTCTATGGGATTGTTCTCTTGCCTGGGATCAATCGGCTCAAACAACACCTGGATAATGCCATTGCAACCCAGCTGCGCACCGATCACGGCATCATCCTCATCGCTGGTATCGTAGCTAATCAACTTATTTTTGTTTTGATCCAGCGCCAGCAGGGCTTTTCGGAGGGCGTCCCCTTCCAGGCATCCCCCGCTGATAGCCCCGGTCATAACCCCATACTCATCAACCAGCATCCGCGCCCCTGCGGCACGGTATGAGGAGCCTTCCACATGAACGACGGTCGCCAGCACACATTGTCGCCCTTCATTTCGGGCTTCGTCATAAGATGATATGATCGCTTCTGTTTCTCTCATCGGGCAAGCAGTTTTAACCTGGGGATTACTTCCTTGATATCACTGATAGCGCGTTCAATCTCTTCTCTCGTGGTAAATCGACCCAATCCCACCCGGATGGTGGAAAATGCAAGCCCATCAGAATGACCGATCGCCTTGAGCACGTGCGAGGGCTTTTTCGTTGCGGAACTGCAGGCCGATCCTTGCGAGACGGCGAGGTCCTTTAATCGCCGGAGCAGGTTGCTGCCATCAGTATTCTGGAACGAAATACTTGTCATATGAGGCAAGCGATTCGTTGAAGCGCCATTAAACTTGATTCCTTCAAGGTCCGCTAATTCTGATTCCAGATGGTCTCTCAATTTGGCCAATCGACTGGCTTCATCTTCCATCTGCTCAGCACACAGCTGGCAGGCCTTCCCAAATCCCACAATGGCCGGTACGTTCAGCGTTCCGGGACGCAATCCCTTTTCCTGGCCACCCCCGGTTATAATGGGAGCAATATCCGGCTTGTCCTCCTTGCTCACGTACAGTGCTCCCGCCCCCTTAGGTCCATACAGTTTATGGGAGGAAAAGGTGATCATATCCAGGCCCAGCTCCTTCACATCCACCGGAATTTTACCGACCGACTGGGTGGCGTCTGACATCAGCGGGATGTTTTTGGCCTTGGTGATCCGGGCAATTTCTTTGAGGGGATGAATCGTCCCAATTTCATTGTTGGCGTGCATAAGGCTTATCAACAGCGTTTCATCAGTAATGGCCGCTTCCAGTTCGCTGAGATCGATAGAGCCGGACTCATCAACGGGCAGGTAGGTCACTTTGTAGCCTTCCTGTTCCAGGCTTTCACACGTATCCAGCACGGCTTTGTGTTCTGTAACACAGCTAATGATGTGATTCCCGTTGTCGCGATTCGCTTTGCACAACCCCCTGATGGCCAGGTTCACGGTCTCCGTAGCCCCGGATGTGAAACAGAGTTCATTCGCTGATGCTCCGATCAAGTCCGCAACTTGTTCTCTGGCCCTTTCAACCGCTTCGTCGGCCTCCCAGCCAAAGGTATGGCTGCTGCTCGAGGGATTTCCAAATTTATCTGTGAAATAGGGCTGGATTTCCTCTGCAACCGCCGGGTCAACAGGTGTGGTGGCATTGTAGTCCAGATAAATTTTTTTCGCGTGATCCATGGAACAATGAACTCACAATTTTATAAAAAATGCGGCTTTACAACTTATTACTTTGCAATTTAAAATAATACCGTTGAATCCTTCTAAATATAGATTTGATAATGGTTTTTTCTTAAAAAAATCGATACAATAATTAAGGTCTGCTTAGCAGCGAGTTCTACCCGAGTGAAATTATCCTGTGAGATTAACGAATCAAGCAGACATTTGAATGCTGAAGTGAGGGATACGGTATTATAAAATACCTTAAATGAACTTCGAAAAACCAGGGGTTTTGTCCTGGCTCAAGGCCTGAGCCCTCTTTAAAAAATAACCGGGATCGACTTAATTAAACCAATTAAGCCATGGCAACATTTACACTCAACATCAATAATGAAGAGCACCAGGTGGATGCAGCCCCGGACACCCCGCTGTTGTGGGTGCTGCGGGATCACCTGGACCTGCCCGGCACCAAATTCGGATGCGGCATCGCCCAGTGCGGGGCCTGTACCGTGCACCTGGACGGCGCTGCCGTCCGCTCCTGCTCGCTGCCGGT
>NZ_JBINJE010000037.1:0-36185 GCF_043951955.1 Halalkalibaculum sp. DA384
AAGGGAAATTCCCTGCATGCAATTGTCATTAAAAATACTCTAATTCATTGGTAACCAATGAATTAATATGGTTATGAGGATGCCCTAGTTATTGGGACCTATCCATAACCTGCCATTTTGTTGTGCGGCAACTGTACCACCGACCTTTGTGAACTTAAACGGGAGTAAAACTTCCTCAGAACGAGGAATTTAGGATTTTTCAAAGCCCTCTGTAAAATGAAAAGGACCGGCTATCAACCGGCCCTTTTCTTTTACGTTGGCTTTTTCGGGGTACAACAAAAATGAGATCTGATGTTCTCATCATTCAATTATAGGCAGTTCTTTAAAAAATGTTTCTGAAAATCAGAATTTTTTTTGCCCGCATGTATAATACCTCGGGCACCTGCATTAACAAAAAGGTCAATTTCTCCCTAAAGCCCTGTCTTTTAAACGTCAGATTCCACTTTTGTTCTACTGTAAGTATATAAATAACAATGTTTTGTAATTAAATTCAATAAGATAAATTACGTAATTATTATTCCATCCTTCGGTAACATATCTACACTATTTTTCCACGGATAACCACCTAACCCGGATTATTCACCAGGAAATTTGGTTGTGCACGAGGCGAAGGAAACATGACCGCGGAATAGTACATATGTACAGTGAGCACCTCATGTTTACTTCAACGAAGTGCACGGCCCAATTTCGCAGCTATTTGTGAGGATACCCAAATTTGAGCTACCGGGTACTTCCGCTAGATATCATAATATCATTGGCTTAAGCCGTAATTTGTTCTACTTCGTGAATAATCCGGGTTAAGAGCAAAAACTAAACGAAAACAATACATTAATAATTGTTTGTGAATGCGTTCATTTTGTCCCTAAAAAAGGTATCCCGAACAAAAATCTGTTCGGGATACCAGTAGTTCACCTATTAAAAGTTAGTTGGCAAGATTTGCCAAGATCATGACATCCGCCACCAGTTGGACTTCAGCTTCAGATGCTGCCGAAAATGCTTCTTCAACAATCGTTCGCACCTCGGATATGAACGTCGCATATGCATCTGCGATCAGCTGGGTATCGATAGTGGCTTCCAGCGAAGACTCCAGGGAGGCTTTCGCTCCATTACTCTGGTTAATCTGAAGATGTATGTTCGTGATTGTTTCGGAGCTGGCAGAAAACTCTTGAGAAAGAATATCGACGATTGACTCGTTATACGCATCAAAAGCAGCGTCAATATCCTCTTTTGTCGCCCCGCTGGTTGCCTTTATGTCACTTCGCAGCGCCAATGCCGCATCTGCCGCCAACTGGATATTTGATTCGGCAACATCAGCTGTTTCCATCCGGGTTTGTACAGCGGCATCGATGGCGTGGGAAGTCAGCAAGGCGACGTTTGTTCGCACTTCGGAAGCAGCTTCAGCAGAGAGTTCGCTGCTGTGCTTGACCAACACGCGTCCCGACATCTCCCTGGCCATGGCGTAGATACCAGCGTCGATATCCGCATCTGCGTGTGCACTTACAATGGCCTCTGCGAACGTCTCCATTGCCGCTTCCCGCTGTTCTGCAGTGGTAGCAGCGTGAAGCTCACTTTCAAGCTGAACCTGTGCTTCATTCTTTGCCTCCATCACCTGCTGTTTCTGTTCCTGGGTGAGGCTGGCAGATTGCCCGGCAAAAAACTCTGCTCGAGCTTGTGCTTCAGCGACCAGTGCTTCGGCAAAGCTGGAAGCCGCCCCGGTATTATTCCTGATCTCAGAAGAGACCCGGCTCCCGATATACGCCTCAATATCAGCCTTTGAAACAAGATCAGTGTGCCCTTCTGCTATCAACTCGGTAAGGACGTCTGCCTCGGCAGAGGATTCTTCGGTTAACGGCTGAACCTGTACCGTGGATCCACTTTCAAGCTGAGCCGTTAGAAATGCCTTCCACTGTTGACTGTTTTGTTCAGCCAAAATCAGGATCTGTTGACCGGAACCGGCTGCAGCTTCCGTATCGATATTAAGGGAAAATTCCCCTTCCGCGTTGGTTTCTGTTTCAGCTCCGGAAATTGTTTCAAGGCTGCCGTCAGCGGTAATCCTGGCAGCTGTAACAGTAGCGCCTTCCACCGATGCGGCTGTTTCGGAAAATGCAGAGGACTTGGCTTTGTTTTGTGAGCCGTCATCTTCCACCTTTCCCTCAACGGTTGCGGTTTCCTCTCCCGGACCAGTGGTACTCGTGTTGTTATCACAAGCGGTCCCAAGTAAAGTTAATGCTAAAAGTACAATTAGTGATTGTGTCTGTAGATGTCTCATACCTCAACTAGTTAGTTGCGATTTATTTGAGACTATTTATAAAACCAAGAGCAGAATTTGTTTCATAGTTTTTATGAGATGCGGTTCAGGGGTTTAATTTGGTATCCTCAAAAAGTCACGAAACCCTTTTGCGAGCAAGGAGTGTTCCTTTTTGTGTGAACAACAATAAACGGTTGGGAATTAGTAATGAATGGTGAAATCACAAGACCCTGGCGTGAGTGGTGGACAGTCAGGAAAGGGCTCCCTGCTGTCCGGTCTTCCACAGACGATCCTTCAATCCTGATGAGCGGTCAATTTTTCGCTTTACGGTTCCTTCCAGTACCTGTTTATCCCCAATAATTGTGCACCGCTCTCGAGATCGGGTCACAGCCGTATAGAGCATTTCTCTTGACGAAACTTGTGAAACACGGGGAGGCAGAATCACGGCGATGGTATTAAACTCCGACCCCTGGCTTTTGTGTACTGTAGTTGCGTAGGCTGTTTCAATAGCAGAGAGACGAGAAGGGTAAAAGGATCGGTATGTGCCCCCACTTTCAGGAAAATAGACTTTGAGATCACCATTTTCATCTTTGAGCGTAATCCCCAGCTCCCCATTGCGAAGTCCCAGGGAATAATCATTGCGGGTAACCATAACCCGCTTGCCCGCATACCACTCAGAGGCAGCGGGAATTACATTTTGTTCACGAAGCACCTGTTCCACCACCCGATTGATCTGCTCAGCACCCTGTGGTCCCCTGCGGTGCACGCACAATACCCCAAGATTGTCAATAGCGTTCAGGGCCTTTTCAATCTCTGTTTCAGTGAACAAGCTCAAGAATCCGGGAGTCAACGTTTCTGAAAGAATCTCCTTAAACGACCGGAAATCCCGGAACTCCTTAAGCGTTACATCCTGCAACTCCGGGTCGTCAAGAATTGCTGACACTTTTCCTGTATTCCCGCTCAGGATCGATGATGCCAGCCGACCAATTCCGCTCGCCTTTCCAAAACGGTAGCTTTTCTCCAGCAGCACAATATGATCGGTCAGGGGCTTTGGATCAGGATGGCGACAGCGGTCCGGAATCTTTAGACCCACCTGGCGTGCATCTTCCAGGAATGATGTCGAAAACCGGTTGTCAGTATCCGCACAGATGCTGCCCATAACAGCTCCCGCCTCCACCGAAGCCAACTGGTCTTTGTCTCCGAGCAAGATCAGCCTGGCGTGGGCCGGCAGCGCCTCCACAAGCTTGACCATCAGAGCCAGGTCGATCATCGAGGCCTCGTCAATAACCACCAGATTGTAAGGCAATGGATTGTCCCTGTTGTATTTGAACTCCGATCCATGACGGCGCGCTCCCAGCAGCTTGTGTATTGTATATGCCTGGTCCGGCAACATTGATAAAGCCTGCTCTCCCGGCTGAAAACGGTTCAGCGTGTTGTTGACCGATTCCATCAGCCTTGAAGCCGCCTTGCCTGTCGGTGCGGCCATCGCCACGTGCTTGAGATGACCAAGACGTGCCATCAACAACAAAATCTTGACCACCGTCGTAGTTTTTCCCGTTCCCGGACCGCCGGAAATCACCACAAATTTCTTTCGGAAAGCGGTCCAGGCTGCTACTTTTTGCCAATCCGTTTCTGTTTCGGCAGAATCAAAACTGAATAGCTTCTCAAGTTCAACTTGTAGTTTTTCCATGTTTACCGGCTTTTCATCCTCGACGGCCCGAGTCCGAAGCTGATCGGCCAGCAACGCTTCATAGGTCCAATACTTATGCAGGTAAAGCCTGTGGTTCCGGTCCAGTATCAGGGGTCGGGCTTCTCCCGGCATGCCGACCGATCTGCTCTGTTTTAGCCTGGAGACCCAATCTTCCAGTTTTGGGGCCGCTACTCCATCAAAGCTGTTGTTGCCAAAAAGGCTCGTTTCCGCTTCATCGGCAAGTTTTACACATACATCGCCATTCTCCACCCGCTGGGATGCCAGGCATCCGGCCAGGAGCATCTCGTCACTGCATTCCGGGTCAATACGATGAAGGAACAGGCAAAACTGGTATGAAATTTCAGAGAGCTCTCCCCGATCGCGTGCCGCCGCAAGTTGTGTCATCAGTTCAGTCATTTCCCGGCCTCCATTCTAAAAAGCTGGTCCAGTTGCCGGATTTTCTGCAGGTCCGGCTTATCATAAAAGATTCCGTTTCGATCTGCCCCCCCTGTCATGCCACGGACAAACAGGTAGAAGACCCCTCCAAAATGAGTTTCGTACGCATAGTTCGGAACCCGTTGTTCCAGGTAACGGTGCAGCGCAACCGCGTAGATATGGTATTGCACGTCATATCCCGCCAAATTCATCTCTTCCCTGAGTATTCCGGGCGTATAATCCCGGAGCGCATCTCCCAGATAATTTGTTTTATAGTCGGCAATAAAAAATTGGCCGTCAAAGGCAAAGACCAGATCGATATATCCCTTCATAAATCCTTCGTTAATCACTGTTGCCGGACCGGCACGCCTGCCGCGAATAATGTTCACAAGCGCATCTCTCAGGAACGACCGCAAGTCAAAATAGAACTCCATCTCCTTGAGCAGCTTTTTTTCCTCCAATCGATTCAGGGATAGTCCCTCTTTCAGCGGCTTCTGAAGTACCGTTTGCACCATCCGTTTTACAACCGGAAGCCACTCCGGCTCAAATCCGAACTGGTCGAGGTTATAGGCTATCACCTCATCTAGGTCCTCCCCACCGGCGAACCGCAGATCTTCAAAGATGGTATGCACGCAGGTGCCGGCCTGGGGGCCTTTGGGAAAGGTGAATATGGTACGCTCCGGGTCGTCGTCCGTAATCCCGCGCTCTTCCGGGAGGAAAAACTCGTCGTCCGGATCTTCATCCCCTCTGTCGGAAGAAGGATGCATGATGGAAGAAAAGCTGGACACGATCGAACGCGACTGAACAGCTTTTGCGGCGGTCAGTTGCCGGCAGCTTCGTGATTTATCGTCGCTTTCGGCGGCCCTGAATTCGGTGTAACTCTGGTCGTTAATTACTTCGCGGGCAAAGAGATTGCTATGTTCTGCAAGCAGTGACTCCAGCGCCTTGCGTAATTTTTCCGGGGGAAGAGAGGACGAATTTTCGGCAGTACCGATCTTGGCCACCAGTTGCTGATCAATCTCCTCTTTCCCGAGCAACAGGTAGCCCAGTGGCGAAAATTCAATGCCGCTGGCCGATTCATAAACAATCCGGCAATGCTGCTTGGCCCTTGTCAATGCAACATACGCCAGGCGGAGACTTTCAGAGAGCTCTTCCCTCGCGGCCTCCAACCGGTGCCGGCGGCGGGCCGGATTCCCTTTTTCATTCAGATCGATTGCCGCCTGGTGCCGGTCTTCGCTGTCGTGGTAGAGAAAGGGGTCGCCTTTATCTGAAAAGTGGGCTCCATCCCACAAAAAAGGACAATACACGATGGGATATTCCAATCCCTTGCTCCGGTGCATGGTGACGATACGAACCAGCTCCTCATCGCTTTCCAGCCGCAGCTGTTCCTCCTCAATTCTATTATCAGGCTCCCTCCTTTTCCGGGAGAGCCATTTGACCAGCTCAAACATCCCCTCCTGGTGTTCCTGCTCTCTTGCCTGCAACAGCTCGCCGAGCTGAAGCGTGTTCGTCAACTTCCGCTCCCCCTGTTCAAGTCCCACAAGATGCTGCTCAACCTCGGCATCCAGGAGAAATGACCGAAACATCGAGGAGAAACCCCGTTCGAGCCAGATCCGGTTCCATTCCGAAAACCGGGATACATTTTCTGTCCACGCCTGTTCATCCTCTTTAAATCGAAGCAGGTCGTGAGCGTCGTACTCAAATAGTCCAGTAGCCAGTACGGTCCGAACGAGCTCGTCATTTCGAGGCTCGGCCACCGCCTTTAACAACAGCTCTATGTTGCGGGCTTCCCCGGTTTCAAAAACACTTTTTTCACTGTACTGAACGCATTTGATACTCCTCTGCTCCAGCTTCTCCCGTATCAGGTCGGCCTGTCGGTGAGTACGAACCAGGATCGCGATATCCTTCGGGCGAACCGGGTTCTCCCCGATGGTGGCGCCGCCCGACTGGCCCCTGTTCAACAGTCTCGATATCGACTCCGCTGTCACCCCGGCTGCACGTTCGCGGGCTTCCCCTTTATTTACTTGCTCACCTGGATTAACATGCTCTGATTCAGAAAACTGCAGCAGCGGCGGTTTCTTTCCCTCTTGGATAAAGGGCTTCACCTCAATATCAGCTGCCTGCACCGGGGCAAATGAAATATCGTCTACCCAGAATGGAGACTCTTGGTCAAACAGCGCATTGACCGCCCCTATAAGATCCGGATCTGACCGAAAATTACGATCCAGGCTGTATTGCTGGTTTTCCGGTACCCCGTTACGGGCATTGAGGTAGGAAAAAACATCGGCGCCGCGAAAACTGTAGATCGACTGCTTGGGATCGCCGACCAGGAACAAGGCGGTATCCGGGGAGTCCGCGGGATAGATGGTTTCCAATATATTGTACTGGATAGGATCGGTGTCCTGGAACTCATCAACCAGGGCGACCGGAAATTTTTCCCGGAGAAATGACGCTAACGTCGTACCGGTGGGAACTCGGTTCAGGGCCTCCTGCAGCAATACCAGCAGGTCGTCATATCCCATTACGCCAGCAGACTGCTTGCGCTCCCGAACACCGCTCCGGCCGTAGTTGATCATCTCTTTCTTAAACTCGGGAATCCAGCTCCGAACCCGATCGGCCTGCTCAATAAACGCTTTTACGCAGTAAAAGAAAGGGTGCTGCGGGGGCGATTCCCCCTTTTTTGTGCCGTACTCACGGATATAGTCGATAGAAAAGCGATCCAGTTTATCCGGGAATGCAAGTGAGGGAAGTTCTTTCTCCAGCCATTCGGTTATCGCTTCCATCCAGGGATCGAGATACCGGGATTGGTACTTTCTTCCATCCATCGCATCTGAGAGCAACAGTTTCTGGATATCCCCCTGATTCCCAACCCAGTTATCTTTCAGTTTTTCAAAAAGCTGCTTGAGCTCTTCAAGTTCTTCCGGTCGTGTGGCTTCGGCAGTTACATCCACGCTGAGTTTCAGGTAGGGTTTTCCCAGTCCGGCAGCAACAATGGTTGCAAGCTTGTCCGGCAGGTAGCCTTCCTCTCTCAGAATGTTCAGCCAAATACGTTGGTGCAGGGTGCTCTCAGACTCTTCCACCAGGTTTCTCCACCAGTCGTCGACGACCTCCTGGACCAGTTCGGTATCGTCGGCCACCAGTTCGGTGTCGAACGTAATCCCGCTTAAAAATGATTGTTCCTGGAGCGCTCGCTGGCAAAAACTGTGAATCGTAAAGATGGATGCCTCATCAAAATTATGTAATGCCTTCTCCAGCAGCTTCACGGCCTTGTCCCGTTTCTCAATATAGTCCAGGAGCTGTACCAAAAATTCATCGCCTTCTGGTGCCTCTCCCCTGCTTAGCACCTGTACCGAGTCTCGCAGCCGGGACATAATACGCTCTTTAAGTTCAGCCGTAGCCGCCTTGGTATAGGTTAAAACGAGGATCTCATCCACCGCTGTCTCCTTTTCCAAAATACTGCGAATAAAAAGCGAGGTGATATTATAGGTTTTCCCGGTTCCGGCACTGGCTTCCACCAGGTGTTGCCCTTTCAGTGATATGGAAAACGGGTGTAGCTCAGTCAAAAATATTCTCCTGTTTTAGTGATTCCAGCGCCGGCTTCCATATTTCGAGGGAAAGGTCCTTAAACTCCTGGCAGTCAATGGAATAGCGATTTGTAAACAGAATTTTATTATAAGGATCCTCTTTCTCACTTCGGGCAGGATTCCAGCTGTTTTCCCACTGTTTTTTTGCCTTGCTCATAGCTTCATCGTGATCCTTTCCGTTGATCACCATTTCATGGGCAAAGGTAAATGAGGAATCTGCAAACAGCGGCATCTTCTGGTGCAGGCCTCCCCAGTACCGTCGGATCAGTGAATCCAGCCGGTCCCGGGCGTGTTCCACCCCACCATAGAGATTGAATCCCGGCCTGGCATTCTTTTTCGTCAACAGCAGGCTCTCGTAGCTGTGGTCAAGGCCCTTTACCTGCAACAGCACCAGGTGGTAAATCCACAGCTGAATTAAATCTTTCGGCCGCAGGCTGCCGTACCGGATAAAAATCTGGTAGTTGGCATGAAGGGAATCGAGCACCCCGGTCAGGTGAAAATCCCCGAACTCCAGGCTCACTTCCACCCGGTCAAGCCTGGGCTTGTCAAGTAACCTGCCGGCGGCCAAACTGAATTCCGAAACCTCCTCAACCTTCTCCACAAATTCCTGGTGCCCCGGCCACCCCTCGGGCAGCAGGCCGCGCGCCTTGGCAATCGGTTCAAATGCCTTGATATCCTTGTTGTTGAGCCAGCGCATCAGAAGCTCTTTACCCAGCTTGTATCCCTCCAGGCCATCCAGCTGGAAAGGTTCTCGATCATCTGAAATAACCTCCTCGTCCCGGAACCGGATACCCAGCCGCTGTTCCGCCAGATACCGCGCGGGATGTGCGTAAAACCGGGCTAAATCCTGAATCGATACCTGCTTAAAGGTGGCATCAGCTTCATTAAGATTTTTATCCTCCCCGAGCAGGGGGACTTCCCCCCGGGTTTTACGGCTGGAAAGCTGAGTGTTTACTTTATATGCTGTAGGAGAATAGGAAAAAAGATCGCTCGATTCAGTAAAATAACGGTCACTGAAAGCTTGCAGCGGATGTTCCGTGATAATCTCCCGCCGTTTCATCTCCTGCCTCTGCTGCAGGTAATCCAGCAGTTCGCTTATCATCACAGAAGGCGGGCGGCTGGAGTCGTCACGATTGCTCTGGCCCACGTAACTCAGGTACAATAGTTCCCTGGCAGACCGCATTATCTCAAGGAAAAGATAGCGATCGTCATTTCTCTGCAGGCGATCCCCTTTCTGGGGATTGTGAGCAATCAGGTCAAAGTCGGGGGAAACCTTGTTTCTCGGAAAAGCCTCGTTATTCATCCCGATCATCCCGATC
This sequence comes from Halalkalibaculum sp. DA384, assembly GCF_043951955.1. Classification (NCBI taxonomy): domain Bacteria; kingdom Pseudomonadati; phylum Balneolota; class Balneolia; order Balneolales; family Balneolaceae; genus Halalkalibaculum; species Halalkalibaculum sp. DA384. The sequence goes on from NZ_JBINJE010000037.1 coordinate 9,277, forward strand.
ACCCTTGAAGGAATATTTCGCATCTGGTCCACCCCGCTGAATATAACGCCATGCCCGAAATAACCGCCCCGGGCGGCTTCGCCCGTTAATTTATTTTCAAGATAGTCCAGGACTACCCTGAAGTTCAGCTCTTGCCAGTATCCGCCCAGCTCCGTCGACTCCCTCATGCCGGAGACCAGCGACTTTACCCCCTGGAAAGCCCGGTAATACTCCTCATCAGCTGGCAAAAATGTCTCAATCCAGGTATTGATTAGCATTGACCACTCTTTGGGCTCCAATTTCTCACGCGTATTACTTCGAGCATTATTTATCTCATTCAGAAAGCGGGAAAATTTTCCCAGCAACGTGGCATCCTCGCTGCTCTCAATCCGATTGTACGGGAATACGCCCTCAAATATCTCCTCATCCATCCGGGAAGCAAAGCCCAGCAACATCCGATCAAGCCCGGAAATCCAGGTAAATCGGGCCGTTCCCGGAAGGTCAGCCTTTTTCTTGTCATCGCCGCTGAGCCCCCACCGCACCCTGGTCTCCTTCACCCAGCGCTGTATCCGCTCCAGCTCATCTTCCGTTATATCAAACCGCTGGCGGACCGGCCGGGCCGAAAGCAGGTCCAGCACTTCCGTTACCTTAAACCTGCTCTCAAGCAGATTCAGCAGCTTCGAAAACGTGTTAAAAAGCTCCTTCCGGGTCCCGGTCTGGTCATCAACAATGTGATACGGAATATTCGGCAGTGCGTCGCCGGGAGTCCCGAATACCGCCTGGATAAAGGGGGCGTAGGTCTGGATATCGGGACAAACAATCAGGATATCATCGGGCTCCAGGTCGGCATTTTGCTCAAAAAGATCCAGTATATTCATATAAAGAACCTCTATCTCGCGAAGCGGGCTGTGGCAGGAGTGGATCTGAATACTGATATCCGATTGTCCGAAATTGAAAAAAGTCCCCCCTTTTTGATCGAAAAGATCCATCGTTTGATATTTTGGGACGACCGGCCCCTCCCCCCTGTCATTTTCTATGACCACCTCGTTCACAGGTATATTATTCCGGGTAGAATATTTTTGAAAAAGTTCCAAAAACTCCATTCCCTCAGTACCCCAGGAATCCCTCAGCATGCCAGGCGTATTTTCCATTAGCGGATTCATCCAAAACCACCGAATATCGACGATCTCCGAGAGTGTAACAAACAGTTCAATGGAGGATTCAGGCAGGCTGGAAAGTCCGAATAGGGTTATTCGCTCCGGCAGCGAATCTGAAGGCAAAACCCCGGTTTCCATCCGCTTCATAAATGTTTCATGAATTTCCGCACGATGGTTCCACTCAAGTTCCGTGAATATCTCCATCCAACGATTTTTGAGGCCCCGCCAAAGTGCGGCCTGCCAGGCTTCCGGGGCGCCAAGGCCAATATGTTCATTTTTCTCCCATTGCAGTAGCATCTGGGGGCGGTACACCAAATACTGGTCAAACAGGTCGCCAATACGATTTGCCAGTTTCCACGCTTTTAGGGGATTCCACTCACCGTTATTTTCGCGCATATAATGCCATACAGCCAGGTATGGCGACTGCTTTGGCAGCTCCCCGAGCAACTGGTAGAGCGCCCAGGTCATCGGCTCGCGGTCAGACGGGAGATCTTTGGGAATATCTGTCCCCATGCAGCGATACAGGCTCCATACGCGTTCCGCCGGAAATTCAAACTTCAGGTTGGCCGCAATTCCGGTGCTGCGGGCCATACGGGTCGACAGCCACCGTGCCATTCCGTGGTTTTGAACAATCACAATCTCCTGCGCAAGGGGATCCCGGAGCGGCTCTTCAGTATAGAGTTCCATCATCTCATCAGCCAGAAGCTCCAGTTTAGATCCGCGATAGAATGTGAGCATAAATGTTTATTTTCAGAGGACTTTGCAAAACCGTTATGATGCCCAAGTCAGTATTTTCACGAGCCCGATATCCTTACGTTGCAGGATATAATCTTTGGCTTTGAATTCGCTCAGAGTTTGAACTCAGGCAAAATCCCTGGTTTTTCAAATCATTTTACAAAAGGTGTGTTATTCAGGAACCTAAAGTAACAATATGTTACAACAGGATAAAAGCTCTTTTACACTTTACAGGGTTGAAATTTCAACCGGACTGCTCCAGTAACTTCCTGCTCTGGCCGTTCCCGCTTTGTTTGCGGGCAACCCCGGAGTTCCTCCCGTTAACCGCTCAAACCGCGGGCATTCATTTTTTCTTTTTAGCCTGCACACAGATATATTCAAAGCCAATTGCCACATTTTATCCCGATCCTTACAACAACCAACAACAAGTTCGATGCTTTACGAACCATCCATAATTCCCAGCAATGTCGGCTGGATTGAAGTGATTTGCGGGGGAATGTTCAGTGGAAAGACCGAGGAGCTTATCCGCAGAGCCAAACGAGCACACATTGCGGGCCAGCGGGTGGTCATCGTAAAGCCGGCCGTCGACAACCGTTACAGTGACAAAGAGATTGTCTCGCATGATGAGTCTGCCCTGCCCGGACTGGTGGTAGATACGGCCGACCAGATGGTGCTGCTGACCGGAGAATCGGATGTCATCTGTGTTGATGAAGCCCAGTTTTTTGACAACAGGATCATCCAGGTTGCCAACTCACTGGCCAATGATGGCAAGCGGGTCATCGTTGCCGGGCTCGACATGGATTATGAAGGCAACCCGTTCGAGCCAATGCCCCAGCTGCTGGCGATCGCTGAATATGTAACGAAACTGCACGCCGTCTGCTCAGAAAGCGGCGTAATGGCCCACTATTCCCAGCGAATCGTGGAAAATAAAGATCGCATGCTGGTCGGAGAGTCGGAGGCGTATGAGCCGCGCGCCCGGCATTGTTTTCGTCCGCCCGTTGACAAACGGCGGGGAAAGCCGATACAACCCCTTAAAACCGAAGCTGAGAGAACCCGGAATCAAACCGAATCACATAAAAACGCTGATTCAGATGAGTGACATCCTCCGAGGCATCATTGGCATGGCGGCGATCATTGTGCTGGCCTGGGCCGCCAGCAATAATCGAAGGCGGGTGAACTGGCGCCTGGTGGGCACGGGACTCGGAATTCAGTTTTTACTGGCTGTTTTCATTTTGAAAGGGGATGCCCTCGCCTCGGCATGGTCTCCTCTCGGGTGGCCCAAGGCATTTTTTAGCTGGCTCTCCTCGTTTTTTGTCATCGTCCTGGATTTTACTACCGAGGGAGCCATATTTATTTTCGGTGACCTGGCCAAAAGCCCCGGCACGGAGGGAAGCCTGGGCAACTTTTTTGCCTTCCAGGTGCTGCCGACCATCGTATTCTTCGCTTCCCTTACGGCGGTTCTTTACCACTACGGGATTTTACAGCGGCTGGTTGAATATATGGCCAAAGGCATGCAGAAATTGATGGGCACATCGGGGGCAGAATCACTTTCTGTCGTATCCAACATATTTGTGGGACAGACCGAAGCGCCGCTGGTGGTCAAACCGTTTATCTCGCGGATGACCCAGTCTGAGCTGCTGGCGGTAATGACGGGGGGCATGGCCACCATCGCCGGCGGAGTGATGGCCGCCTACGTCCAGATGCTGGGGGACTCCTACGCCCAGGCCCAGGGAGTGGCACTGGATGTCGGCCGCCTGATGTTCGCAGAACAACTACTGGGTGCCAGCCTTATGGCTGCCCCCGCTGCCCTGGTCATCGCCAAAATTTTATACCCGGAAACCGGCGAACCCGAAACCAGTGGCGAGGTAAAAATGGATATTGAACGACCTGATGCCAACGGCATTGATGCGGCGGCGAGCGGGGCCGCTACCGGACTCAAACTGGCAGGCAACGTGGGGGCAATGTTATTGGCGTTCATCGCGTTACTTGCTATGGGGAATTACTTCCTGGAGGAGATCGGGCAGCTCACCGGCATCAACAGCATGATACCCGGCGGCGCCCTGCGTATTGAAACAATCCTGGGATGGCTGATTTCCCCGGTAGCATATATTGTCGGGGTCCCGTGGGCCGATGCGGTAAATATGGGATCACTGCTGGGTACCAAAATTGTACTGAATGAATTTGTAGCGTATACCCAGCTCGCCGAGCTGGTCGAAACGGCATCACTCACACAGAAAACCACGACCATGGCCACATTTGCTCTTTGTGGATTCGCAAATTTTTCTTCTATTGCGATACAGATCGGCGGCATCGGGGGACTGGCACCCAACCGAAAATCAGATCTTGCACGTTTTGGCATCAAGGCGGTCGTCGCTGGCAGCATGGCAAACCTGATGACAGCCACCATTGCAGGAATGCTCTACTAAATTAAATTACTGTTTATGTTGAAGGTGACAAACAATTATGTGTTTCTGTTGACGATACTCATTCCCGTTTTACTGGCGGGCTGCCAGCAACGGGTACAAACCTCGAATGAAGGTCAGCTGGCCCGGGTCGGAAATACAGTACTCACAATTGATGAAGCAGCGGAGCGGGCCCCGGAATTCCTGTTAAAAGAGGACAGCCTTTCGGCCCTGCAGCGCTACAGGGAGGACTGGATTCGCCGGCAGGTTATTCTGCAGGAGGCGCAGCGACTGGGAGTCAACGAGAACAGGGAGATCCGCAACCGGCTTGAACGCCTCCGGGAAGAGGTACTGGTGCAGGGACTAAAGGACTATGTAATGGCTGAACACGAACAGGACCTGGAAATTACCGATGAGGAAGCCCGAAACTACTATCAACAGTACAAAGACCAGCTGGTGCTCGATGAACGGTATGTCCGGTTCCGCCATGTTGTTACCAATACCCATCAGGACGCACAATCCGCAAAAGACGACCTGATGCGCGGCATAGAATGGCCGGAAGTAGCCCGAACATATTCCAAAAATGGAGAGGCGCGCATCCAGGAGTCAGAAAAGTTTTGGCCGATCTCCATGGCCCTTGCCGACAACACCGTGATGAATACGCTGCTCCAGCGCATTGGTATCACTGAAATATCCCCCATACGTCGTGTAAATGGGGATTATCACTTTATCCAGCTCATGGAAACACGACCGGCGGGTGGCCATCCCGACCTCGACTGGCTGATGGATCAGATCAAGGAATGGCTGCGTATTGAGAAACGAAGACGACATTTCAATTCCTATGTAAAGAATCTTTATCTTAACGCGCAGTCGAATAATGAAATTGAACGGTACAACGTTTTAGAATCCAATATAAACGCAGAAACAACTGAACCCGACACGCTTTTATCCTCAGAATCCAATGAATAATTTTTCTCGCCATATTTTCTTCATTTTTTCAGCTATTGCCGGTTGCCTCTTTTTAACATCTGCGGCAATGGCCCAGCAAAATATGAATAATGACTCCTCAAAAAACCTGGACCGTATTGTTGCGGTGGTTAATAATCACGCGATCCTCAAGTCGGAGGTTGACCAGCAGGTAGCCGACTACATGCTGCAGCTTCGTCGGCAGTCGCAGGAGCGCGAAGTGGAATTCAGTGAGGAGCTCTGGTTTTCGGTGCTGGAAAACATAGTAGAGCGTTACGTGCTCCTCGACAAGGCCCGAGAAGACTCCGTAACCATTACTGATGAGCAGGTGGATCAAAATATTAATCAGCGGATCGACCGCGTGGTTCAACAGCTGGGCAGCGAAGCCGCCGTTGAGCAACAGATGGGAAAAAGTATTGTACAGTTGCGAGCCGACCTGCGCCAGGACTACCGCGAGGAGATGATCGTCCAGAAATACCGCCAGCAAAAGATGCAGGAAGTGGATGTTACCCGGCCCGAGGTAAAACAGTATTTCGAACGTATCCCGCAGGACTCTCTCCCCACGATTCCGGAACAGGTAGCTCTTTCCCAGATCGTAAAAATTCCTCCTCCGCTGGATGATGCCAAGCAGGCCGCCCGCCAGCTGGCCGAACAGCTGCGCGACTCGGTCTTGAACCACGGCAAAAGTATTGAAGAACTGGCGCGTCGCCACAGCGATGGTCCCTCGGCCTCCAACGGCGGAAAACTGCCGATGATGCCCCTTAACGACCTTGTGTCGGCATACTCGGCCGCCGCCTCGGCCCTGCAACCGGGTGAAATCTCCGAAGTGGTGGAAACCTCGTTCGGATTTCACGTGATCCGTCTCAACAAGCGCAGTGGCGACCAGATTGACACCAACCATATTTTGATCAGCATAGACGAGGAGAGCTATGATACGCAGGCGGCTGTCAATACGCTGAACGCAATACGAGACAGCGTACTCACGAATCCGGACATTACCTTTGCGGAGATGGCGCGCAAGCACTCCGACGATCCCCAAACCGCCCCCCAAGGGGGACGCATGCTGGATCCTCAAACCGGCAATCGGCTGATTCCGCTCTCGCAGCTCGACCCGGCGATGTACCGAATTGTGCTGCTGCTCGACGAGGAGGGACAGATATCGGAGCCGAAGCAGTTCAACACCGGGAGCGGCAACAATGCTCGAACCGCCTACCGGATTGTCCGTCTCGACCGGCGCGTGCCGGAACACGTAGCCAACCTGGAACAAGATTATGAACAGATTAAAAACATCGCCCTGCAGGAGAAACAGTACCGGATGATGCGCGAATGGATCAACGACTTGCGCGATGAAGTGTATATCGAATACAAAATTCCGGTCCCAGAACAAATTGCACAGCAAACCCGATAATTATTACTTCATGAAACCCATTCCAGATGAACCTGTTGAGGCGGTCGATTTTTTCCAGGAATCAGTTGAAAATATTAAACATCAGATTGGCAAGGTGGTAGTCGGGCAAAAAACGATTATTGATCAACTGCTGGTATGCCTTTTTTCACGGGGACATTGCGTACTCGTGGGAGTTCCCGGCCTGGCCAAAACGTTGTTGATTCGAACCGTCGCCCAAACCCTCAATCTTTCTTTCAGTCGCATTCAGTTCACCCCCGACCTGATGCCGGGCGATATCACCGGCACCGAAATTGTGGAGGAGGACCGGCAGACCGGGGGCAAGACGTTTAAGTTCGTGAAAGGGCCAATCTTCGCCAACATCATTTTGGCCGATGAGATCAACCGGACCCCTCCCAAAACACAGGCCGCCCTGCTGGAGGGGATGCAGGAATACCATGTAACAGCCGCTGGAAATACGTACGACCTGGACCGCCCCTTTTTTGTGCTGGCTACTCAAAACCCCATCGAACAGGAAGGAACCTATCCCCTGCCCGAGGCCCAGCTGGATCGTTTTATGTTTAATCTCTGGCTCGACTACCCCTCCCTGGATGAGGAGATGGATATCGTAAGCCAAACCACGGCACCCCAGGATGTGCAGGTCGAATCAGTATTGGAGTCTTCCCAGATTCAGGAACTACAGGAACTGGTACTGGAGGTTCCTGTTCCCGAAAGCGTGCTCAACTATGCGGTCCGGATGGTCACGATGTCAAGACCGACCTCTGATATTGCCCCCGATTTTGTGAACAAATATCTGAGCTGGGGAGCCGGACCCAGGGCTTCTCAATTCCTGATCCTGGGCGGGAAGGCACGTGCGCTGATGAACGGGCGGTTTAACGTGACGGAAGAAGACATCCAGGCCCTTGCCAAACCGGTATTACGCCATCGCATCATCAATAACTACGCCGCCGAGGCTGAAGGCTTAACCACCGACAAGCTTATTGACAAACTGATCGAAACGGCCTAACAGAACAACATTGTGGATTTTGTCTTTCAAGGCTTCCAATCGGGACTACCCAGCTGGGTTTACCTGCTGCTCATCGCCGCAACGCTGGGCATCGCCTGGTGGTCTTATAAGGATTTCAAGGCGATTCGGCCGTTGTATCGATATGGACTCATCACGCTCCGGGGGCTTACATTTCTGCTGTTGCTCCTGCTACTGCTGAACCCGCTGTTCCGGTCCGAACTGACACAGTATAACAATCCGGAAGTATTGGTGATGTTCGACAATTCTGCCAGCGTTTCAATCAACAAGGGCGACTACGAGGGAACCGGGGACTACCGGCGGACCATTGCGGACCTGAACTTTCAGGCTATAGATCGCCTTGATTTCCGCTTCTTTTCATTCGGTGACCAAGTAGTTCTCAGCCATCCGGACAGCCTCTCATTTGACGGGAGCAAGACCAACCTCAACCAAAGCCTTGAAATCATAAGGAACAATCAGCGTGATGCCCGTGCCGCCGTGCTGTTTACCGATGGAATCTTTAACCAGGGACAAAATCCCGTCTTTTTATCCCGGGAGCTGGATATCCCGGTTTTTACTGTTGCCCTGGGCGACACCAGCCGACTTCAAGACCTGGTGGTGCAGAACATCGTAACCAATGCCACGGGCTATCTTAACTCTGCTCATCCTGTCGAGGTGACCCTGCTGAACCAGGGTTTCGGGGGAGAGCCATTCCAGGTACAGCTCATATCAGATGGAGAGGTCCTTCAGTCAGAAACAGTAACACCGACGAGCTCCATTTCATCACATACAATCGCTTTTGATCTTCAGCTGAAGGAGGAAGGATTGCAGCAATTCGAGATAGCGATTCCGCCCAAAGAGAATGAATGGACGGAAGCCAACAACGTCCAGCCGTTTTCCATCGAGGTCCTTGATGACAGGCAGCGTATTCTAAGCCTCGCGTTCGAAATCCACCCGGATGTACGGATGGTTCGTACCCTGCTGATGCAGGATGAAAATTCACAGCTGAGCACCCGCACCTGGCTGGGCGGGAACCGGTTTATCAGCGGCGATCTCAACATCGATGCCGATACTCTTGATTTAGTGATTCTGCACGGCTATCCCGGACGGGGGATCTCATCACAGCTGGCCTCCCGCGTAGAAAATATCATGGATTCTGTGCCTGCAGTTATATTCCCAACACCCGGAACTCGGCTCGAAAACCTGCCCTCTTCCGAGTCCGTGCTCCCGATATCCAACCCCGACAACAACAGTGCTGTGGAAGTGAACCTGGCCGCTGCTGTGGAGGCCTCCGAGCACCCCGTCATGGAACTCCCGGAGGTTTCCTACGACCGTCTCCCGACTATCTACAGCCCCATCCGGGGATTGAATTTATCACCGGGTTCAACCGTGCTTTACAACAGCCGGTTCCAGGGAACAGCGACCGGTGAACCGCTGGTAGCCCTGCAGCAGGTCGGGAATCTGCGTCGGGCCCAGCTGAACGCTTTTGGATGGTATCGAATTGCCCAGAGTACTAATCCACAGGCCCGGGAATTTATTGAAAATCTAATATTCAATACCGTGAGCTGGACCGCCACCCAACCTGACAACCGGAGACTCAAAATACAACCTGACCAAAAAAATTTTACCGGAAACGAGCCGGTATCATTTAATGCCTTCCTGACCAATGAAAGTGGTGAGGTCGAAAATGAAGGGGTGATAACCCTAACGTTAACCGGTGAGCAGGTGGAATCCAGGCTCTACAACATGGAAAATACGGGCGGTGGCCAATACCAGCTGGAGATAGGAGCTCTTCCAGAGGGAATCTATGAATTCGAAGCCACTGCCAAAAAGGGCAATCGAACCATAGATACGCAGAGCGGAGAGTTTTCCGTGAGTGGCTCAAATATTGAGTATGTAAATACCGTTCGGAATGATGAGCTTCTTCGTCAAATCGCCGGGGAAACCGGCGGGCAGTTTTATACCTACCAGGAGGCCCATACTCTCTGGCAAGACATGGATGATCGCGGACTGATGGAGGAGCAGCAACATGTTGAAACGCAGCTTTTTTACCCGAATCAGCACCCTTTTTGGTTTGTTATCGTCATCATATTGCTCGGGGCCGAATGGATCCTGCGAAAATATGTGGCGTTACCCTGAGGCAGAGTGATATTGGCCAACGACTTTCAACCTCTCTACTCTCAGGCCGTGTGAAATATATCGCCTTCCAGCTCCATTAATGTTTTGATTAACTTGTTTTTGTTGATCGGCTTGCTCAGGTATCCATCCATTCCGGCATCCATGCAGGCCTTCTTTTCGGTCTCCATTCCACTTGCAGTCAGTGCGATAATAACAGGGCTCTCATCGTCTCCCTGTTGCTGTTTTCGAATTTCAGCTGTGGCCTCATAGCCGTTCATCTCCGGCATCTGGATATCCATTAATACGACATCATACCGGTTGTTTTTAACAGCTTTTACCGCTTCCAATCCTGTTTCAACTACAGAAACGGAGAAACCTTCACGTTCAAGTATTTTCTGTGTCACCACCTGGTTGATCCTGTTGTCTTCAGCGATTAAAATATTTATTTTTTTCATTTTATTATCCCAAGCCGTTTTACTTCATTTTTAAAGAACTGGTGCCAAGTCTTTCGTTTTGCTGCGAATGGAATGGACGCCTGGAGTCCCAGGCTAAACAACATTGAACCGTGCGTATGAACACGTACTGAGAAAGTGTCACCTCGCTAACAGGGTGAAAACCCGATTATAACAACGCAAGAGCCGCATTATTTTTTTGCAGCATAGTACTGGTCGGAAGCCGTCATTCCTTTCACACTATTTTATTTATATGATATATGTAAAATATCATATAAATAAAACATTAGAAATAATTAATTATAAGAGGATTATGCAAAATTCTCAATTCGCCGTTGTGAGGGAGTTGCACTCCCGTTTAAAGGGGTAACAAGGACTGCGGTTCAACCTTACCTCCCGGCAAAATGGTAGATTCTGCAACGGTCCTTTTAACGCTGGCGAAATGCAGCTAAAAATTGAATTGCCGGACGTTATCCAACGGCAGGCTCATTAAACGTAATCATCCCCGAACCGGCGTCCAATGTGGCAGGGAGCCCCACAGGAAGGGTAAACATGTTATCGATATGACCGATCATCGCTCCCCTGCAGGCAGGAATGTTCAGGGGCAGAATATGGTCATCCAGTATCTCCTCAAGCGAAAAGCTGTAGCTATTCCCCGGGGTACAGTTTGTGCACTGACCAAATACCAGGCCCCCGATCTGGTCAAAAATGCCGTTGAGTTTAAGCTGCGTCAGCATGCGATCAATACGGTATACATCCTCTCCAACATCTTCCAGGAATAAAATAGCACCTTCAAAGTCAGGCAGATATTCAGAACCGAGCATCGAGGTCAGCACCGAAAGGTTTCCCCCGAGCAGTGGTCCCTCTGCCCTGCCCGTTCGAATTGGAATACTCGGTTGAACAGCCGGATTTTGAAGTGAAAATCCCTCACACTGCATCACCGCCGTGCGAAAATGACGATACGTAAAGTCGGTCCACTCCGACTTTCCCACCGGACCGTGAAATGTTACCAGCCCTGTTTTGGCGTATATCGAGAGCAACAGCGTTGTAATATCACTAAATCCGATTAGGGGTTTGGGGTTCTCCCCAATTGCATCAAAATCGATATATTGCAGTATCCGGTTGGAGCCCCATCCTCCGCGAAAAGGTATAATGGCATCGATCCCGGGATCCCGGAACATCCTGTTCAGGTCACTTGCCCTTTCCCGGTCCTTTCCCGCAAAGTAGCCATGCCTGTTGAGGGCGTGTTTCCCTACTTGAATCTCAAAGCCAAGATTTTGGAGCGTCTCCTGTATCTCGCCGTACCGGTCCCTTTCCGGGATGATAAATCCGGGGCTGATTAAGCCGATCGTATTCCCTTTGGAAAGCCGGGGTGGTTTGATATATGGCTTCTGCAGACCCGACAACAATCCCGGAGAAAAGCCGGCTGCAAGCCCCGAAAGCCCCGAGAGCCCCATAAACTTCAGAAAAGTATTTCTCTTCATCACTCGATCCTAATCGTTGTACAGGTCATTATCGCGGATGTAGCTTAATACATCCGGCGGCAGGTCCTTTTCCAGGCTTTTCCCGTCTTCTTTCAACCGTTCCCGCAGCTCGGTCGAGGAGATATCCACTGGCGTATGTTTAACAAATCGGGCATTTTCCAGGAAATTATTTTGCTGATCCCGCGAGTTGCTGTCAGGGCGTTCAGCCACCAGCAGGTCGCAGATTTGTACAATTTTTTCGGGCTTGTACCATGAGGAAAAATCCGCAAGCGAATCTTCTCCGATACACAGGTAAAATTTCTTTTCAGGATACTTTTGTTTTAGATATTGAATGGTGTGAATCGTATAGGACGGCTGTGGCAGTCTCTCCTCAATATCTGTGATCCGAACCCCTTTTATATGGTCAAACGCCTGTTCCAGCATCCTTTTTCGGTGTTCGAAGCTGGTGATGTGTTGATCTGTTTTATGGGGCGGCGTGGGAGCCGGTATCACCCAGAGCTCATCGATGAGACCGCTTTCGAGAAAAGATTCCACGATCGCGACGTGACCCGCGTGAACCGGGTCGAACGTCCCGCCGAACAAGCCGATGCGATCAGGCATGATTAGCGCTCATTTATGCTGGCAGTAGGTGTGCTTGCAGTATCTTCCTCAGAGGAGGTATCTTCCAGCTGAGCCAGGGCTACACGAGCCTCATCCACATATTCATCCGCCAGGGAGCGGTGTTCTCCCTGTGGAAATAGCTGCAGGTATTTTTCATAGCTCTCCACCGCTTTCTGGTACCGCTCCTGCTGCTTGGAACTGACACTGTTAGCCGCGTAGGTGTTGTAAGCATTGATCTGGTCAACAAGTGCCTGCTCAGCCCACGCTGTTTCCGGGTATTGATCGATGGTGAGCCCGTAATAGATTGCGGCCGCTTCATATTCGTCGATCCGCATGTAAAGATCAGCTGCGTTATACATTTTGTGCGCCAGTTTGGCCCGCATCTCGTCCACGTACTCGGCAATCTGAGGCAGGCGCTCGGAGTCCGGATACCTGGATTCAAACAGATTAAACTTTTCAATAGCACGGTGGGTATATGTTTGATCCAGCCTGTAACGGGGGCTCAGTTCGTAGTAACAATAGGCTTCTTTAAAGTCGACCTCTTCACGGCGCTCAGACCGTGGAAACAGGGAAGCATAGCGTTCATATTCAGAAGCCGCCAACAAGTAATTTTCATTGTTGAAATGGGATTCGGCGAGATAGTACTGCGCATTCCTGGCGTACTCGGTACCACGGCCCAGGCTGAATACCGTCTCAAACGCGTCTACCGCCTCGGTATAATCCCCCAGTTGAAAAAGCCGCATCGATTTTTTGTAGGCTTCGGGAAGAGAATCGCCCCGCTGAATATAGTTTTGTTTTGAGCAGGCCGAAAAAAGTATTGCTACTGCGACAGCGCCGATAAATGCGAAGTGCGTGTATCTGACTTTCATATTGAGTAGATTCAAAATTCTCTTTTTTTCAGTTTATTAAAATAGGTTATTAAGTCGTCTTTAAAATCCGAATCCGGAAACCGGTCGAGCAGAGCGACCGCTTTTGTGTAGTGTTTTTCAATCGTCTTCTTTGTTTTCTCGACAACACCCAACGCTTCGTATAGCTGGATAACTTCAACGATCTCTTCTTCAGCATTATCCTTTGACGATAATACTTCTTGTATAAACTTCTGCTGCTTCCGGTTCCCCTCCTCTAACGCAAGAATCGAGAGATATGTTTTCTTGCCTTCCATAATATCTCCACCCGGTGTTTTACCAAACTTGGAAGGATCGGCTATTACATCCAGCAGATCATCCTGTATTTGGAAGGCAGTCCCCGTTTCCCTTCCAATTTCGCGCAGGCGTTCCAGTTCGCGCTGTTCAACACCGGCCACCGCGCCTCCCAGCATCAGCGAACCACTGATGAGCGCTGCCGTTTTGCCCCGGATCATCTTTAAGTATTCATCGATGGATACGTCGATGCGATCGGAATATTCCAGATCAAACGCCTGGCCTTCACAAACGGTTTCCGCGCTCTCCAGGAAAATATCCATGATCGTTGCATACTGCTGTTTCGAGTATAGGTCGGACCCCCCATAATACTGCAACTGCTTGAAGGCGTACGCATACATTACATCGCCGGACAAGATGGCCGTGGAGGAATCCCATTTTTTAAATACACTCGGTTCCCCGCGGCGGGTATCGGCCGCATCCATAATATCGTCGTGCAAGAGCGTAAAATTGTGAAGAAGTTCGATCGCAAGGGCCGCCGGTACCGCCTCCTCCGGGTCGCCATTGCACATGCCACAACTGATCAGCGTAAACAAGGGCCGGGTTCGCTTGCCTCCCAGGTTCAGCGTATACCGAACCGGATCATAGAGTTGGGATGGTTCTTCCGGAAGCGCGAGCTGGGTCAACTCCCGGTTAATCAACGTCGTTAAATTTTGATGCTTCAGCGTGCTTTCCAAAAAAACTCGGTTTACCTGATTTTTTAGATGCAAATATAATGAATTTAAGGAAGGATGTAAGAACCGTTTCAGGAATGAATAATATTTTCTCCCGAGAGTGATTCAATCGTTTCGGCCCCCACCAAGGTAAGGATGACTTTGGCCTGATATTGCCATTTTTTGTAAAGCGCCTCAATCCCTTGATAGCCTCCATTTACGACGCTCTGTATGATCGGCTGGGCCGCAGCCCCGAAATCGGCTCCCAGACACACCGATTTTATTAGATCAAAGCTGCTTCGTACGCCCCCTGAAGCGATCAGTTCAAAGTCGTATTGCTCTTTCAGTGTGCGCACCTCCAGCAGGCACCCGAGGGTTGGAATACCCCACTCGTTAAATGCTTCATCCGGAGTTTTGTTGGAAGCCCGTTCATTTTCAACCTTTGCCCAGCTCGTTCCCCCTGCCCCGGCGATATCGATGACCGAAACGCCACAGTCCAGCAATCTCTCGGCCACCTCGGCTGAAATTCCCGCTCCCGTTTCTTTTACAATTACAGGAACCGCGCTGTCCTTCACCAGTTGAGCGATACCCGACTCAACACCTTTAAAATTTCGATCTCCTTCTGGCTGCATAAGCTCCTGCAGGGGGTTCAAATGCACGATCACCGCATCCGCTTCGATGGTATCGATCATAAGTTCAAGCTTGTGGGCCGGCAGCCCCCCCACCAGCTGCGCCCCTCCTATATTCGAGGCGATAAATGCGTTGGGGGCTTTTTCACGCACGATGGAAAAGGTGCTTTTTTGATCCGGGTTTTCCAGCATGGCCCGCTGGCTCCCGACTCCAAACGGCAGATTGTACGCTTCGCAAAATTCGGCGATAATGGCGTTCACGGCTCCTGCGTCGGTATAGCCTCCGGTCATGGAGGAGATAAACAGGGGAAATGAAAACGTACGTCCCAGCAGCCGGGCCTCGGTGCTGACCTCCCTGATATCCACCTCCGGCAGGGCGTTGTGCCTGAAGTCGAACTGCTCAAAACCCGCCGTCCGGTCGTATCCCATTCCACCCGAAACGGTCAGATCCACATGATCCTTTTTGCGTTCTTTTATATCCATCTGCTACCCGTCCTAACGGTGATTGTCGAAAGAGTTACCCAGCTGTTTCAGCCTGGATCCGGCAAGCTGGTAGACCGTCCACTCCTCTTTTTGGCGTGCTCCCAGACTCTCGTAAAAACCGATTGCGCGCTCATTCCATTCCTGGACGGCCCATTCCAGCCGACCGCAGTCGCGGTGATTGGCCAGCCGGGCCAGGTATCTCAAAAATACTTTGCCATACCCATTGCCGCGCATCTCTTTTTTTACGTAGAGATCTTCAAGATAGATGCCCGGTTTCCCCACGAATGTGGAAAAGTTATGGAAAAACAGGGCAAATCCGGCGGGCCGGTCTTCTTCAAATCCGAGGATAACCTCGGCGTACGATCGATCTCCGAACAGGTTTTGGCGCAACAACTCCTCTGTGGAAACGACCTCGTCCTCCAGATTCTCATAATCGGCGAGATCCTTTATAAAAGCATGGATCAAGGGGATGTCTCTTTCATTGGCAAAACGCAATCGGAAATCGGGTTGAGAAGTTTCAATCCAGTTATAGTCACTCATAGTTGTATATCGATTTTGCTACGTAAAGTAAGTGCTGCACGGTCCGCCAGTTCGCCGCACCTTTTATTAGGTATAATTAAATAATTCAGATCATGTAGGAACCACCATTTATATGGAATGTTGAGCCGGTCATATGTTTCACTTTGCCGGAGGCCAAAAACGTGACCAGCTCGGCTACCTCTTCCGGGGATGTTATCTCATCGAAGGCCATCCCCTCCTTCAGGTAATCTTCCCCGTAAATCTCAATCGAGTCGGCGGCCATATCTGTCTTTGTAAATCCGGGAGCCACAGAGTAGGCGACGATCCCTCTGGTGCCGTAGTCGCGTGCAATACTTTTGGTAAAGGCCACCAGCCCCCCTTTCGAGGCCGCGTATGCCGCGTATTCCTGCGTATCTCCCCGGTAAGCCGCCCGCGAAGCTATATTGACCAGCACTCCCTCCCCCTGTTTTATCCAGCAGTTTACCGCCCATTTTGAGAGCAAAGCGGGTGCTCGCAAATTAATCTGGCACGTCCTGTCCCAGTTCTGCAGCCAGCGGTCGTCATCCGAACCCAAATCGGCATCTTCAAAAATACCTGCGTTGTTAACCAGTACATTCGGAGCCGGCCTTTGCTGAAACAGTGGTTTAAGGATTCGGGCTGTTTCAACCTCATCCTCCAGATCTACATGCAGACCTTCAAATGCACTGTGCCGTGCAAGCGTTTCCGGAAAGGGGGAGCGGCGGGCCGTACCTGTGACGGTTGCCCCCGCCTGCAACAGCTTGGCGGATATACTCTTGCCGATCCCCCTTGAGGCACCGGTCACCAGTACATATTTATCTGAAAGCTCCATGAGCCAGCTAATTTGTGCAAAAGAACCTGGATAATAAAGCAACGTACTGCCCTTTTCTGACTAAAGAATAAAGAACATAAATACGATGCGTTCGACAATTCCACAACTCAGAGGCAGGATTTGAGTCGTAATTTGAGGTCTATTTAAAGAAATATTGGGTTAAAAAGGTATCGTTCAAAACCGCCTCTTTATTCCCACGCATGACTATTTTTAGCTGATAATATCCTGCACAAAATTCGGCAGGGCAAAACTGCCGATGTGAACATCCTTGTTATAGTATTTCAACCTTTCCCCAAACTGGCGTACGCCCTTTTCCACCCGTCGCACTGTATCCCCTGTCAGCGGATCAACACCTTTACTGCCGAAGCTAAACGACCACATCCCCGCCGGGTAGAGTGGGATATAGGCCAGGTACATCTTTGAGACCTCAAACATAGCATCCAGTGCGGTGAATATGTTTTTTATGCTGCTGTGATAGGATTTAACCCACGGGCTTTCGGTTTGGGCAACCAGCACTCCATCTTCGGCCAATGCATTGTGGCACGACCGGAGGAAGTTATGCTCAAACAGTCCCTGTGCCGGTCCCACCGGATCCGAGCCATCAATTATGATGACATCATACGGGAGTTTGACGCCGTTGACAAACTGTATGCCATCTTCAAACAGGACATTCAACCTGGGATTCTGCCAGTCTCCCACCTCCGGGAGAAATCTTTTTGAGGCGCGCACCACCACCTCGTCGATCTCCACCAAATCGACCTGTACAACCGAGTCGTGCCGCAGCACTTCGCGGGCCGTGCCTCCATCGCCGCCGCCGACTATCAGGACCCGTTCCGGTTTCGGGTGAGAAAACAGCCCGACATGACTCAACATCTCGTGGTACACAAACTCATCCTTCTCCGAGAGCATGACCATCCCGTCGATCGTCATCATATTGCCCCAGGTGTCGGTTTCCAGCACCTCCACTTTCTGATATTCGGACTGCTCCGAGAAAAGCACATTCTTAACCCCGACTGTTAAACCGGTCTTTTTATGGTAATACTCGTTGTAGGTGGTCATCCGTCAAACGGTCTTTTTAGGATTTAATAGAATTCTTACGAAATGACGAGCAGTCACTCGAAGCCCGCCCGTGGTACAAAGCGGGGCATCAGAGTGTTTTTTGGACAAATTTTCTGTTACTCATGCTACTCATACCACAAGACAGCCGCAGCAAACGTGGCCCCACACGTTTCGACCTGGTGCTCAATGCCGATCGATTTGATCTCTTTCAGCTTCCGTTTCCGGTAATTAAATGCATCGACCACCATCTGGCGCGCGATCGCCTCCACATTTTCGAGCTTGCTGTGGTCCTCAAACTCCATAATCACCCCCGGTTCAGAGCGGTCTTCAGGAATGCCGACAGCAATGGCGGAAGAAATAAAGCGGCCGGGTGTGGTAGAGTCTATCGTGGCATAGGCGAGCGGAATGAGTCCACCTTTCGGGAGATCCATATCACGGATCGCACACTGCTCAGCTCCCGGCGGCAAAATACTGCTCATGCGCATCAGGTTGGTATCGCCCACGCCGGCGTTCAGCAGGGCATTATCAAACGCATTGAGCCGCGTGCGCCCCTCCGATGCCCCCCTGACCAGGCAAAAAATATTGGGCGTGTCAACCATCAGCTGTGGCGAAACCTGCATCTGTGAAGATTTTTTCATTACAACCATTAATTTTCTGTAAGTGTGGATTTGGGTTTAAAAAGGAGACGCTCACCGGGATTGACCCTGAACATCCCCCGCTTCATTTCCATGCTTGACGTGTTTTGGGACTCCAGTGAATTCTTCAGGTGTTCCTGGATTATCCATGGATCGATCGTTTCGCCACATGTGAAAATATCGACAGCCGCGTATTTGTATTCCGGCCAGGTATGAATGGCCACATGGGATTCAGCAATAACTATAACACCGCTGACCCCATGGGGACTGAATTTATGGAAATTGTGTGTAATAATCGTGGCTTTGGAGGCTTTCGTAGCCTCAATAAATGCCGACTCAATAAAATCGACATCATTGAGCTTTTCTGCGTCACAATCATAATATTCAACAAGTATTTGTCGACCAAGTGCTTCCATCTAACAATAAATTCTTTTCAAGTTGTGCACTGCAGGTGCCCTAAATGAAAAATGCGACTGAAAACTTCCCGAAATGCTATTCTCAACATTTCACTGAAGTTGCCGCCGCAAACAGTTGTAACGTTTCTGTAATTTCTAATTTATGTATAATACGCTATGCCCCGCAACAGATGCAGCCGATATATAATTCAATGACCGCATTTCGTTTGTTCATCATTCTGGTCATATTAGCACGGAATCACAACAGAATATGTCGATCCACCGGATCCGACCAACAGCATTCAAATTACTGAAATTTTTTGTTAAATAAATGATCCATCCCACAAAAAATATTTCAAAAGAAGAGGCCGTCGAACTGTACAAAAAACTGCTGCTGCCCCGGCGTATTGAGGAGCGGATGATCAACCTTCTGCGGCAGGGAAAGATAAGCAAATGGTTTTCAGGGATCGGGCAGGAGGCGATCTCCATAGGAGCGGCAGCCTCGCTCAGCGATGAAGATTATCTGCTGCCGATGCACCGGAACCTGGGATTGTTTACCACGCGGGGGGTCGATCTGTACAGGCTGTTTTGTCAGCTGCTCGGCAAGGCGGACGGGTTCACTAATGGGCGAGACCGCTCGTTTCATTTTGGAAGCCTCGACAACCGGATTGTGGGGATGATTTCACACCTGGCCGCCACGCTGCCCGTTGCGGACGGGCTGGCTCTGGCATCACGGATGAAAGAGACCGGTTCCGTTGTCTGTAGTTTTTGCGGCGACGGCGCCACCAGTGAGGGTGACTTCCACGAGGCCCTGAACCTGGCGGCGGTCTGGGAACTTCCGGTCATCTTTGTGATCGAAAACAACGGGTACGCCCTCTCCACCCCCACCTCGGAACAGTACGCCTGCCAGCACTTGTTGAACCGGGCGATCGGTTATGGACTGGCGGGACTCAAAATCGACGGAAATAATATTTTTAACGTAATGGATGAAATGGCCGATGCCCGGAAAACCGCCTTGCGTGGTCAGCCGGTACTGATAGAGGCCAAGACCTTTCGCATGCGGGGACATGAAGAGGCCTCGGGCACCTCCTATATACCTGATGAGCTGTTTGAGGAATGGAAACGGCGCGACCCGATCCTCCAGCTGAAAAAATGGATAAAAAACAAGAAACTGGTTACCACGGAAGAGGAATTTTCAGCTGTTGCAGACCAGGTGGATCAACTATTTGAGGATGAGCTGGAGCGTGCTCTCAATGCGGATGACCCCGTATTTGATGAAGAGAAAGAGACCGCTGCCGTTTTTACTTCGGCTGAAATCCCCTCCCCTGCTAAACCAGGAGCAACCCAATCTGAACAACGGTTTGTCGATGCTGTAAGCAACGCCCTTCGGCAGGCGTTCCTGGAGGATGACTCCTATATTATGCTTGGGCAGGATATTGCCGAATACGGGGGCGTCTTCAAGGTAACGGAGGGATTTGTAGAACAGTTTGGCAAAGAGCGCATTCGCAATACCCCGACCATGGAATCAGGCGCAGTGGGCACGGCGATAGGGTTGGCGCTGGAAGGTTTCAAACCGGTCGTTGAAATGCAGTTCGCTGATTTTATATCCTGCGGTTTTAACCAGGTGATCAATAATCTGGCAAAATCCCGTTATCGATGGACTCCACCGCTCAATGTTACGATTCGTGCTCCACACGGTGCCGGCGTGGGATCGGGGCCGTTTCATTCGCAGTCGCCGGAAGGCTGGTTTATGCAGCACGCCGGCCTGAAAATCGTGGTGCCGTCCTCCGTGCAAGATGCCCAAAACCTACTCTACAGTGCGCTGATGGATCCCAATCCCGTTCTCTTTTTTGAGCATAAAAAGCTCTACAGAAGTCTTAAATCCACAATTTATGACCACTGCCAACCTGAAGAGCTCGGCAGTGCCGCAATATGCAGAGAAGGGACGAGCGCCAGCATTATAACCTATGGGATGGGCGTGCACTGGGCATACGAGATAGCCGAAGAGTATGAACGAAAGGGCGTTGAACTGGAAATTGTAGATCTGCGATGTCTCTATCCACTTGATCTTGAAACGGTCAGGACATCAATAATCAAAACAAATAAAGCCTTGCTGCTACAGGAGCCCTCCTTGACCCTGGGACCGATGAGTGAGCTTTCAGCCCTGATCAATGAACAGTGCTTTGAACACCTGGATGCCCCCCTCATCCGCTGCGGTTCCCTGGACACTCCCATCCCCTTCAACAAGAGACTGGAGGAGGGATATCTCGCTTCTCACAGGCTGAAAGAAAAGATCAATCAGTTGTTGGAGTACTAAAACCTGCTTTTCTCACCAAGAAATTGGTTCGTGAGTTACGGCTTCCTCAAAAATATTAAAGCCGCTCCCCAGGCAAAAATATTCCTTCTTTGTGCGAACAAAACAAATCCCAAACTCCTGCGGAAGTTAGTCAATCGGTGGACCTATTCCACACTTAACTTCCGGCATACTTCCCCTCTTTTGGCGAATGAAACCAGCCGCATCCAGATACTGAGAGCACAATTTAAATGAAGAACAGGTTGGCAAGTCCCTCTGTCAATGAATAAATCAGCCGTTCTACCTACTGATTTATCGTATCAGATTTACCAGACCTTAATTTTTCGAGAGCAATTTGTGTCGCCAGTTTATATTCTATGTTCTCATAATTATTCATCTGCTTTACCAGCCAATTTAGTGCTTGTTTTCCCTTCCGGGCTTTACAGGTAAATTCCTTTTCTCGCTTATTTTGATCCAGGTATTCTTCAAATACCTCCACTTCAGTGGCGTCTAAATTACCATCCAGGTAATCAGTGAGATAATCGGTAAGCACGTCGTCATCATCAAAGGATGTAATATCCATAACAGGACAAGAAGTGATGTTCAGGTTTACATTCCCTGTAACTCAAAATATGAGTGTTTGTTCCATTCCTCCCTGTTTTTGTTAGATAAACTTAATAAACAGATTTCGGGGAACTTAACAAAATCCGGAGATCATCCAAACAGTGATACTCATTTTTATTTTTGTGGCGTCCCCTCACATTAACTCTTTGAGTGCGCTATCAACATATTCCGGCTTTCATAAAGAAACACAGCCCCCCGGTCTCTTCCTGATATTTACTGCGTGTTATTCTCCTCCAGAAGTGACACCACCTCCGGGTGATTGTTGTCCCGGGCAAATTTTATGGCGGTGTCCCCATCCTTGTCTTTCAGCTGTGTGTCGGTATCATATTCCAGCAGGGTACTGACTACCTCCTCATGCCCTCCTGCTGCTGCAAACATAAGAGCGGACCAGCCTTCTACCTGGTCAGCGGTATTGGGATCGGCCTCCCACTCCAGCAAAAGCTCAACCGTCTCAGCATACGGTCCACTGGCAGCAAAAATCAGAGGTGTTCGCCCCTCCGTATTTTTATCCTCCACCCGGGCGCCCGCCTCCAGCAGAATCCGGGATACTTCTGTGTGTCCATTAAAGGCCGCCAGCATAAGGGCGGTACGGCCGCGTTGATCGGAGGCATTCACATCAATCCCCTCCTCTATCGCCGCGCGTACCTTCCCGATCTCTCCCTCAAGCGCAGCCGTCCTTAACTGCTGGGCATTAAGCTCATCCGGCGACGATCCCCCCGATGATTGCTCTTGCGGAGTATGCTGGGAAGACCTGGCTGAATCATTCGATTCACTGCTACACGAACTCAACGGTATTACAACGACAAGAAGTGCAATAATCCAACAGAGGGCCGGCAGTGACCTATCGGTTCGCGTATTTTCCGGATTTGTGTTCATAGATTCAGACCTGTCAAATAAGTTTTGCAATTAATTTCATAGCGACGTCGAGTTCAACACCGGCGCAACATATTGTAGACCGGCGTTGAACTGCAGTTTAATACCCCCGCATACTGGTTAATGAGCATATTGTGAAGGGCTCTTGTTCGTTTTAAGCATCCAGCAAAGAAATAGAAAATAATTAACAGAGGGCTTTGCAAAACCTTCAATTCCTCGTTTTAAGGGCGTTGTACTCCTGTTTAAAGGTCCCAAAGGCCGGTAGTACAGCTACTCCCAACAACATAGCAGGTCCTGCAAAGGCCCCTGTAAAGTATATACTAATTGAGCAGATTAGGGAAAAACAGGCTGATCAGCCACGTCAATATATAATATACTGCAATTCCTCCCACAGTCAATCCAAGTACCACAACTGCAATTGCAGTGCCCTCTGACATCTCCTTCTTCTTGGTCCCTTTTTTCTTCTTCGCCATAATATCCTCGTTATATGTTTTATAAACCAAGCTAATACTTCAATAAAAATCAATCAATTTGTACCGTGATTTTATCCATTGCAGTTGTTTAATTTACCAGAGGGTTTGCAAAACCGCCGGTGACGTGAAAACTTTGCAGCCCCAGGTTAAGTACCTTGCATTACGTTGGCTGCGGGTGAAATTCCCATTTTAATATAACCGTTTTTTTTAACTATCCCGTGTCTCCAATTTATTGACAGCTGCACCTCAATTACTTTTCAGATGATTATTAAAGAAAAATACTCCGGTTACTGGATTCAGATAACCTCCGCCCTGGCCTTGGGTACACTGTTGTTTCTGGGTGCCTACCATGTTGCCGAGGATGTAGTGTGGGAAGGCGTACTCCGTTTAATCGCATTTGGACTGCTGGCGGGTACGGTATTCAGCGGTCTGAAAGTGATGCAGGGCAAGCACACCATCGAATGCTCTACTGAAAACGGAGAGCTGATTCTTACCTATTTGAGGAAAGATCGGGTCGTCAGCCGCGACATTTTTAAACTTGGCAACATCGAAACGGTATATACGGAACCGAACACCCAATTTTTCGGAACCGGTTTTTTTCCCGGGGATCTGAATATTAAATTTATGCCGGCAGACTCAGACCGGCCATTAACCCTGGTAGAGGTCCACGGAAGGGCGCTTGCCCTAACAAAAGAAGACGCCGAGCACCTAATCTCATACATTCATGAGCATGCCCCTGATTCCACCGACCATAAAACGGGATAAAGTCGGACGACTTTATCCCCATTACCAAAAAACTGCTTTTAACATTTGAATTCTCATGATCAGCTCGCCGACTTTACTTATCGATCCCAAAAAATGTAAGACAAACATCAGGCGTATGGCAGAAAAGGCCGGGAATCACGGATTAGCCTTCAAACCGCATGTAAAGACCCACCAGTCGCCGGTTATCGGAGAGTGGTTCCGGGAGTTTGGAATCGATGCCATCACCGTCTCGTCAGTCAAGATGGGTCACCTGTTTGCCGATCACGGCTGGAGGGATATCACCGTCGCATTCCCGGTGAATATTCGTGAAATTGATTCCATCAATACCCTGGCCGCGAAGATCGATGCCCTTAGCCTGCTGGTGGCAAATATCGAATCGGTCCAGTTTTTGAGGGAGCATCTGACTGAACCCGCCCAGGTCTATATCGAAATTGATACCGGAGGTGAACGGTCCGGATTCAGGCCCGGACAAACAGACTCCATAGCGCGGCTGATCCGTTTCATAAAACACTCCGATTTGCTGACGCTCAAAGGCTTTTACTCGCATCCCGGTCACACCTACTCTGCCCGTTCCAAACATGAAATCAAGGCGATATACGCCGATGTTGTGTTACAGGTTCAGCGACTTAAAAATCGTTTCAACAACCTGACCTGCTGTATTGGAGATACCCCGGGATGCACCGTGGCCGATGATTTCGGGGAAGTCGATGAGATCAGCCCGGGCAACTTTGTGTTTTACGACCTGATGCAGGCACAAGCAGGTGCCTGTACCATCGAAGATATTGCAGTGGCGTTGGCGGCGCCGGTGGTTGCGACATATCCCCAGCGCAATGAATGCGTTATTCACGGGGGTGCCGTCCACTTGTCAAAAGAAACACTGGAATGGGATCGTCAAACCATATACGGGCTTCCCGTTCTGCTGGAAGAAAACAACAGATGGTCCCAGCCCGTTGAAAATGCTTTTATAAAGAACCTTTCCCAGGAACACGGCATTCTGAAATGCAGCCCACCACTCATGAAAAAACTACATGTGGGGGATATTATCGGGGTTTTGCCGGTCCATTCATGCCTTACAGCCAACCTGATGAAGAGCTATTATTCACTTGAGGGAAATGATCTAATAACCTGAATAAAAAACGCTTGAGAGTATATAAATTTTAACTCCTATTTTCCTGTTACATCGGTGTGCAACTGGTAACAAGCAAATAACCAAATATGAGTTTTGAAATATTATTTGTTTTTTCCCTGTTGGCAATTGCCCTTTTTCTTTTTAGTTCGGAATATGTTTCTTTTGATATTGCCGCAATAATTATCATGTGCCTGTTGCTGGTTACGGGCATACTTACCCCTTCAGAAGGCCTTTCCGGCTTCAGCAATCCCGCCACGCTCACTGTTGCCGCCATGTTTGTGCTCAGCGAGGGGCTCCGCCGTACCGGGATTTTGAATAAAGTCGGGGATTTTTTCACCCGGCAGATGGAAGATAATTTCTGGCTGGGTTTTCTCGGGATGCTCCTGTTTGTCAGCCTCTCTTCCTCCTTTATTAACAATACGGCGGTCGTGGTAATCTTCATTCCCGTATTCATTGATATCGCCTCCAGAATTGATGTCAGCCCCTCAAAACTGTTGATGCCACTCTCATTTGCAGGGATCATGGGAGGCATTTGCACGCTCATCGGCACCTCCACCAATATATTGGTAAGTTCCATTGCCGAGGACCGTGGTCTTGAGCCGCTTGCCATGTTTGAATTCACTCCCGGTGGAATTCTCTTTTTGTCAGCCGGGTTCATCTATCTTTTTACGATCGGCATCAAGATGATTCCCAACCGGCGAAAAAACGAGGAGCTGACCTCAGGCTACAAGATGCAGGGATATCTCACCGATGTGGTGCTCGAACCAGGCTCTGACCTGGTGGGAACCGTTTTGGATGAACAGGAGCTGACGGCCCATCTGGATCTAGATGTGCTTCGAATATTTAAGCCCGGAAGAGACTCATCGGCCCAGCGTTCGGAAGTGTACCTGAAGGCCGGCGACATCCTTCGCATACGCGGCAGTGCGGAAGAGATCAACAAGCTGCTGCAACGGGAGGATATTTCTCTGAAGCCTCCCAAAAAATGGGTGGACGTAGACCTGGAACAGAGTCGCGACGCCCTTGTTGAGGCGGCCGTCGCACCGGATTCATCGCTGGTCGGGGAAACACTGGGAGAGATCGACTTTTACGACCGGTTTGGAGCAGTCCCGCTCGCCATCCGCCATCGCGGCGAACTGATGCACGAAGATCTCGAAAAAGTGGTCATTTCCGGGGGCGACTCCCTGCTTCTGAACATGAGCAAAGATCGAGTAAAACAGATCGATACCGATCCCTCTTTCGTGCTGGCCTCGGAGGTGGGCGTGTACCGCTACAGAACCGAAAAAACGTATAAAGCGCTGGCGATCCTTGCAGGGGTGGTTCTTTCGGCAGCACTCGGCTACCTGCCGATCGTGGTGAGCGCAATCGCCGGGGTGATATGCATGATTTTAACCGGCTGCCTTTCCGCAGATGAGGCCTACCAGGCGGTAAATTGGAAAGTGATACTGCTGCTTGCCGGGGTAATTCCACTGGGAACCGCCATGGACAAAACCGGGGCGGCAGCCCTGCTGGCCGACGGGATGATCAGTCTGTTATCCGTGCTTGGTCCAAGAGCTATATTGTCGGGCTTCTTCCTGCTCACCATGGGGATCACCGCCGTGATGTCCAACAACGCCTCGGCCGCACTTTTGGCCCCCATTGCCATCCAGACAGCCGACTCCCTCGGGGTCAATGCGGAACCGTTTCTGTTTGCCGTTACGTATGCAGCCTCGCTCAGTTTTATAACTCCCTTCGGATATCAGACCAATACGCTTGTCTACGGCACGGGTAGTTACAAGTTCACAGACTTTACCAAGGTGGGGCTTCCCCTAAATATTATCTTCTGGATTATTGCGACGATTGCCATCCCGATGATCTGGCCGTTTTAACCCGGATTATTCACGAAGAAATTTGGTTGTGCACGAGGCGAAGGAAACATGACCGCGAAATAGCACATATGTACAGTGAGCACCTCATGTTTCCTTCAACGAAGTGCACGGCCCAATTTCGCAGCTATTTGTGAGGATACCCAAATTTGAGCTACCGGGTACTT